>CAYNPF010000011.1:0-19674 GCA_964398895.1 uncultured bacterium | reverse complement strand
CGCCGAAGCGCACGTTGAACTCCACCACCCGCGGTCCGTCCTCCGTCAGCATCAGGCCGCAGTACAACGTCCCGCGGAAGTCCAGGCCCCGCCGCGCCAGCTCGCGCAGCACCGGCCCCACCACCCGTGTGCCGATCGTGGCCTCGTCGGCCGCCGTCAGCCCCTCGCTCGGGGCGTGAGCTCCCATGCCGCCGGTGTTCGGCCCGCGATCCCCGTCGTGCGCGCGCTTGTAGTCGCGCGCCGGCGGCAGCAGCACCCACCGTCCGCCGTCGCAGACGGCCATGACCGAGACCTCCTCGCCGGCGAGGTGCTCCTCGACGAGGAGCCGGCGCCCGGCCTCGCCGAAGCGCCCGCCCGCGAGGCACTCGTCCACGAACGCCTCGGCCTCGGCCCGCACGGCGGTCACCCGCACGCCCTTGCCCGCCGCCAGACCGTCCGCCTTCACCACCCACGGCGGCCCGAAGCGATCCAGCGCCCGCCGCGCCGCCGTGGCGTCGGTGAAGCGTTCCGCGGCCGCCGTCGGCACGCCGGCGGCCTGCATGACCTCCTTCGCGAACCACTTGCTCGACTCGAGCCGCGCCGCCTCGCGCCCCGGACCGTGGACGGCGAACCCCGCGTCCCGCAGCTCGTCGGCGATCCCCGCGGCCAGCGGCGCCTCGGGCCCCATCACCACCAGGTCCACCGCCTCGCGCCGGCAGGCCGCGACCAGCCCCGGGCCGTCGAGCTCTCCCACCGGGACGCGCCGCGCGAGGCGCGCCATCCCCTCGTTGCCGGGCGCGACGAGCACCTCGGTCGGCACCGGGTCGCGCGCGAGCCGCCACGCCAGGGCGTGCTCGCGCCCGCCGGCACCGACGATCAGGACGCGACGCGCGCTCACGCGCCGACTCGAGCCGACCCGGCCGGCGAGGCTCAAGGCTCGCGCACCTCCAGGCGCGCGCGGATCCGCTCGCGCACCACCGCGGGATCGGCCTCGCCCCGGCTGCGCTTCACCACCTGCCCGACCAGGAATTCGAACGCCCGCGCGCGACCGCCGCGCACCTGCGCGACCACGTCGGCGTGCTCGGCCAGCACCGCGGCCACCAGCGTCGCCAGCTCCTCGTCCCCGGTGCCCGCGCGCGCGCCGTGACGGGCCAGCAGGCCGTCCACGTCGCCGTCCTCCTCCAGCATCCAGCCCAAGAGCTCGCGCGCCAGCGGACCGGGCAGGGTGCGCGCCGCGGTGCGCGCGGCCAGACCGCCGAGCCGAGCCGCCGGGACGCGCACGGCGAACCGCTCCAGCGACCAGCCGCGCTCGCGCAGCGCGCCCAGCACGTCGCGGGCGATCCAGTGCGCGGCCGCCGGGCCGCCCGCCACCGCGGCGCAGGCCTCGAAGTAGTCGGCGAGCTCCCGCTGCGCGCACATCCGCGCCGCCTCCGCCGGCGCGAGGCCGTACTCCGCCGCCAGCCGCCGCTCGCGCTCCCAGGGCAGCTCGGGCAGCGCGGCGCGCACCGCGTCGCGCCACGTCCCATCCACCACCAGCGGCGGCAGGTCGGGCTCGGGGAAGTAGCGGTAGTCGGGCGCGCTCTCCTTCGTGCGCATGACCGCCAGCCGGTCGTGTTCGACGTCGTAGAGCAGCGTCGCCGGCTCGACCTCGCGCCCCGCCGCCCGCAACGCGCGCTGGCGGGCGATCTCCGCGGCCAGCCCCCGCTCCACGCCGCGGATCGAGTTGAGGTTCTTCAGCTCGGTCTTCACGCCCAGCCGCGACGAGTCGCCCCCGGCCGGCCGCAGGCTCACGTTGGCGTCGCAGCGCAACTGCCCCTTCTCCATGTCCCCGTCCCCGATCCCCAGCCAGCGCACCAGCCGCCGCAGCTCGGCGAGGAAGGCCGCGCACTCCGCCGGCTCGCGCAGCACGGGCTCGGTCACCAGCTCGGCCAGCGGCACGCCCGCGCGGTTGAAGTCCACGCGCGAGCGCGCCGGAGCCCCGGGGCGCACCGGGTGCAGCGACTTGCCGGTGTCCTCCTCCAGGTGCAGGCGCGTGATCGCCACGCTTCGCGCGCCGGCTCCCGCCGGCACGGACAGCGCGCCACCCGTGCACAGCGGACGGTCGTACTGCGTGATCTGGTAGCCCTTGGGCATGTCGGGGTAGAAGTAGTTCTTGCGCGCGAAGACGCTGCGCTCCGCGACGGTGGCGCCGAGGGCCAGCCCCAGGCGCAACCCGGCCTCGACGGCCGCGCGGTTGGCCCGCGGCAGCGCCCCGGGCAGGCCGAGGCACACCGGGCAGACGCCGGAGTTGGGCGGCGCGCCGTAGCCGGTCGCGCAGGCGCAGAACATCTTGCTGCGCGTGCGCAGCTGGATGTGGCACTCCAGCCCGATCACCGCCTCGTCGGCCACGCGAAGTCCTCCTCGTCCGTCCGCACGCCGGCCTCCAGCACCCGCGCCGCCCGCAGCAGCAGCGGCTCGCCGTCGGCGGCCGCCAGCAACTGCGCCGCCCGCGGCAGGCCCGCCACCGACGGTCGCAACGGTACGCTGATCCCCGGCAGCCCGGCCAGGCTCGCCCCCAGCGTGAAGATGTCGCTGAGGTACATGGCCAGCGGGTCGTCCAGCTTCTCGCCCAGCCGGAACGGCAGGGTCGGCGCCACCGGCAGCAGGACGAGATCGCAGCGCGCCAGCGCCGCCTCGTACTCGCGGCGGATCCGCGCGCGCGCGCGCTGCGCGGCGACGTAGTACTCGTCGTAATAGCCGGCCGAGAGCGCGTAGGTGCCCAGCAGGATGCGACGCCGCACCTCGGCGCCGAAGCCGGCGTGCCGGGTGCGCGCGTAGAGGGCGGCCAGCCCCTCGTCGCCACCCTCGCGCAGTCCGTAGCGCACGCCGTCGAAGCGCGCCAGGTTCGAGCTCGCCTCCGCGGTCGCCACCAGGTGGTAGACGGCCACCGCGTACTCGCCGCCGAGCAGTTCGATGGGCACGCGGCGCGCCCCCGCCCGCTCCAGCGCGGCGGCGGCCTGTTCGAGTCCCTCCACCACCTCGCGGTCCACGCCCGCGCGCCACAGCTTCTCCGGCCAGCCGAAGCGCAGCCCCGCGACGCCCGCGCGCCACCCGCTCACGTCGGGCGCCGGCGTGGGCCGCGTCGTGGCGTCGTGCGGATCCGGGCCGGCGAGCACGCCGTAGAGCAGCGCCACGTCGGCCACGCAGCGGCCGAACAGCCCCACCTGGTCCAGCGACGAGGCGAAGGCCACGAGGCCGTGCCGCGACAGGCGCCCGTACGTCGGCTTGAGCCCGAGCACCCCGCAGAACGCCGCGGGCTGGCGCACCGAGCCGCCGGTGTCGCTGCCCAGCGCCAGCGGTGCGAGCCCGTAGGCCACCGCCGCCGCCGAACCGCCGCTCGAGCCGCCGGGCACGCGCGCGAGGTCGTGGGGATTGCGGGTCGGGCCGTAGCACGACTGCTCGGTGGACGATCCCATCGCGAACTCGTCCATGTTCGACTTGCCGGTGACCACGCCCCCGGCCGCGCGCAGGCGGCGCACCACCGTGGCCTCGTAGGGCGCCTGGTAGCCGGCGAGGATGCGCGAGCCGCAGGTGGTGGGCAGGTCCAGCGTGCAGAGGTTGTCCTTCACCACCACGGGCACGCCGGCCAGCGGCCCGCGCGGCGCGGCGGCCGCGGCCGCTGCCCGCGCCTGCGGATCGGAGTGGACGATCGCGTGCACGTCGCGCTCCCAGTCCGCGGCCGGGCCGTCCCAGCCCGCCGACACCGCCTCCAACGCCGGGCACTCCCCGGTTCGCACCCGCGCCGCGAGCCGGTGCGCCGGCAGCCGCCACAGCGCCGGGGCGCTCACGGCTCCTCGCTCTCCACGAAGGCGGGCACGACGAAGAAACCGTCCGCGCTCTCCGGGGCCATGGCCAGTGCCCGCGCCGCGTCGAGCGCCGACGGCGCGGGCTCGTCGGCCCGCAGGCCGGAGCCGGGTTCCGCCTCCGGCTCCGCTTCCGGCTCCGCCGCCCGCGCCGGCAGGTCGAGCCGGCGCAGCACCGTCGCGTAGTCGAGCACCGCCGTCAGCTCGGCGGCGACGCGCTCCACCTCGTCCCCGCGCAGCTCGAGCCGCGCCAGCTCCGCGACCCGCCGCACCTCCTCAGGCCGGATCCCCATCACCCATCCCCGTCAGGAAACGTCCCATCACCTTCTTCGTGCCCGCGGCGAAGCGCACCGTGCACTTGAGGTCGCCGCCGTCGCCCTCCGCGTCCACCACGATACCCCGACCGAAGACCTCGTGACAGACCTCCCGGCCGATCGCCCGCCGCGCCGCGCTCCCGCGCGCCGGCGCCGCCGCCACCGTCTCGCGCCGCTCCGCCCGCCCCGGCGACACCGTCCAGCGTCGTGTCGCCCCGTGCCGCTCGGCGCCGCCGGCGATCCCGTGGGTCCCCGCGAGGTCCGCGCGCCCCCAGGCCGGCGCCGCCGGCTCCTCGCGTTCGAGCAACTCGGCCGGCACCTCCTCGACGAAGCGCGAGACCTGTCCGCCCAGGCCGCCGCCCAGCGCGCCGTAGCGCCGCCGCGTCAGCGCCGCGGTCAGCAGCACCTCGTCGCGCGCCCGGGTGATCGCCACGTAGAAGAGCCGCCGCTCCTCCTCCAGCTCGGCGTCGTCGTCCCGCGCCGAGGCGTGCGGGAACAGCCCCTCCTCCAGCCCGGCCACCACCACCACGTCGAACTCGAGGCCCTTGGCGTTGTGCGCCGTCAGGAGCAGCACGTGGTCCACGTCCTCGCTCACCCGGTCGGCGTCGGTCAGCAGCGCCGTCTCCGCCAGGTAATCGCTCAGCGTGCCGCCCCGCTCCGCGGCGAAGCTGCCCGCCGTCGCCACCAGCTCCTCGACGTTGGCCCGGCGGTCGGCGACGTCCTCCTCGCCCAGCCCCTCGAGGTGCCGCAGGTACCCGGTGCCCTCGAGCAGGCGCATGAAGAGGACGTCCACCGCCTCCTCGCGGCGCGCCGACAGCTCGTCCAGCACGCCCAGCAGCGCGCCGGCGCCGCGCGCCGCCGCCGCGGCCAGCGCCCCCTCGCCGGCCAGCGCCCGCAGCGCCGCCAGCGGCCCGACGCCGCCCTCCTGCATCCGCGCCTCGAGGCGCGCCCGCACCGACGATCCCAGTCCGCGCCGCGGCGTGTTCCACACCCGCCAGAAGGCCACGGCGTCGGCCGGGTTCACCGCCAGCCGCAGGTAGGCGAGCAGGTCCTTCACCTCGCGGCGCTGGTAGAAGGAGACGCCGCCCACGATCTCGTAGGCGACCCCGTGCTGGCGCAGCTCGGTCTCCAGCGCCCGCGACTGCGCGTTCGTGCGGTAGAGCACCGCCACGTCGCGCAGCGCCCCGCCGCGCCGCACCCGCTCCTGGAGCAGGCGCCGCACGCGCCGCGCCTCGTCGGCTTCGTCGGCCAACAGGGCGAAGCGCAGCCGCGCGCCCGGCTCGCGCTCGCACCACAGCGTCTTGCCCTTGCGGGCGCGGTTGTGCGCGATCACCGCGTTCGCCGCGGCCAGGATGTTCGCGGTCGAGCGGTAGTTCTGCTCGAGCCGCAGCACCTTCGCCCCCGGGAAGGCGCGCTCGAAGTCCAGCACGTTCGACAGGTCGGCGCCCCGCCAACCGTAGATGGACTGGTCGTCGTCGCCGACGACGAAGACGTTGCCATGCACGGCGCTCAGCGCCTGCACCAGCCGGAACTGCGCGTGGTTCGTGTCCTGGTACTCGTCCACCAGCACGTGGAGGAAGCGCCGGCCGTAGCGCTCGGCCACGTCGGGCCGCTCGCGCAGCAGCCGCACCGTGCGGCCGATCAGGTCGTCGAAGTCGAGCGCCCCGTTCGCGGCCAGCTCGCGCTGGTACAGCCCGTAGAGTTCGGCGAGACGCTTCTCGTAGGGGTTGGCCGCCACGCGGGCGAACTCCGCCGGCGAGACCAGAGCGTTCTTGGCGTCCGAGATGCGGCCGAGGACGACACCCACGCGGTAGGCCTCCTCCGACAGCTCGAGCCGGCGCACCAGGCCGCGCACCACGCCCTCCTGGTCGTCGCGGTCGTAGATGGCGAAGTCCCGCGGCACCCCGGCCGCCTCGGCCTCGCGCCGCAGGAGCCGCACGCAGGTGGCGTGGAAGGTCCCCACCCACAGCTCGCGCGCCACCTCGCCCACCGCCGCGGCGATGCGCGCGCGCATCTCCCGCGCCGCGCGGTTCGTGAAGGTGAACGCGAGGATGCCGTGCGGCGGCACGCCGTCGGCCAGCAGGCGGGCGACCCGCGCGGTGAGCACGCGGGTCTTGCCGCTGCCGGCGCCGGCGATGACCAGCAACGCGCCGCCGGGATGCTCGACGGCGGCGCGCTGTTCGGGATTCAGTCGCTCGAGGAGGTCCAAGGAGGCTCGGTCGGCTCGGGAGTCGTGAGTGCGGGGACCTCGCCAATCTAGCCGAAGGTCCGCGGGGCGTCCAACCCCTTGCCGTTCAGAACTCCGGACCGATGCTGAACTCCCAGCGCGGCCGCGTCGTCTCCGCGAGATCGGTGCGCCACGCCCCGTCGAGCTTGAGCACGAGTCCGCCGACCACCGTGCGCAGGCCGAGGCCGAACGACAGTCGCGGGCTCTCCAGCCGCCGGCTGCCCGGCCGCAGCAGCCGCAACGGCGTGTCGCGGTCCCACGCCATCCCCGCGTCGGCGAACACCACGCCGCTGGCGCCGAAGTTGCGCACCGGCAGCGGCCCGACCACGCCGAGCCGCTCGAGGAAGGGGAAGCGCACCTCGACGCTCGTCACCGCCATGCGCGTGCCGGCCATGCCGTAGACGGGGAAGCCGCGCAGCGTCGGGAAGCCGCCGAGGCGGAAGGCCGGTGCGTCGCGCCCCTCGTTGCGCCCGGCCAGCACGCGGCCCGCGAATACGTAGCCGCCGACCAGTCGCCAGTAGTGGCGCGCGTCCACGGTCGCGCTGCGCCAGGCAGGTGCCCGCGGCAGCCACGGCGCCGCCGCGCCCAGCGTCAGCCGCCAGCGCCCGCCGTTCACCGGACCGCCGGGCCCCCACAGCGCGTCGTCCTGCACCAGCGACAGCGAGGGCGCGGTCAGCGGCACGAGCCCGCCGCCATCCACCGCCGCCCGGTCCAGCCGGGCCTGCGCCAGTTCCATCTCGACGCGACGGTGCCCCTCCAGGCTGCGGCTCGCCCCGATCCGCACGCCGAGGCTCCGCGCCGAGAGGAGCCGGGCGTCGTTCAGGGCCTCGTCCATCGCCGTGCGGCCCGCGACGCCCGTGTGGCGGAGTTGGAAGCCACCCGCCCCCAGCTCCCACCGACCCGCGCGCCGACGATAGAGCAACAGCGCGTCGGTCTCCCGCAGCGGACGGCCCGGCGCGTCCACCGCCAGCAGGACCCCCTGCGTGCCGCGCCAGTCCGAAAGGGCGACGCGCACCGTGCCCACGCAGCCGAGGCCGGTGCCACCACGCAACCCCATCGTCGCTCGCTCGAGCGGGAGTCGTACGCGATCGGGCCGCGCCTCGACGAGCGGCGCCGCGGCCGCCGGCTGCAGCGTGCCCCCGCCGACCGCGAGGGACGTCCCCGCCGGGACGTCCCTCCGCAACCGCTCCCTCGACGCGTCGAGCGTCAGCGGCTCGCGCACCGCAAACACGTCGCAGCCGCCCCTGCGGTAGGCCGAGAAGACCAGCCGATCGTCGAAGCGCGACCACGACAGGCTCGTCACCCCGCCCGGCACGGCGGGCAGGGCGAGGCAGCGGCCGGAGTCCGCCTCGAGCAGGAAGAGGTCGGACGTGCCATCGCGGACGCGCACGAACGCCAGCTCGCGCCCGTCCGGCGACCACGCCGGCACGCGCGCGTCGCCCGCGACCGCGGGACGGACGACGATCCGTCCGTCCGCGAGCACGAGGTCGTGGAGCCCGTGGCCGGCCGCCGGCTCGCCGCCGCCGCTCGACTCACCCGCGACCGGACGATCGGAGGCGAACGTGACGACGCGCCCGTCCGGCGTCCAGCACGGATCGCGATCGTCCCACGCATCGCGGGTCAGGCGTTCCCAGGCGCCGCTGCCCACGTCCACCCGCCACAGGTCGGACCAGCCGTCGAGCACGCCGCTCACCACCAACCCGGCGCCGTCCGGCGACCACGCCGGGCCGCACAGCGCGTCGCAGGGCGCCGCGATCCGGCGCCGCACCCGCCCGTCGCTCGCCCCCACCACCTCGATCCCATCGCGCCCGCCACGGCGCACCACGCGCGCGAGCTGCGAACCGTCCGGCGACCAGGTCAACCGGCCGCCGGGCTTCCCCGGCGAGAGCGCCCCGGCCCCGCGGGCCACGCGCCGTCGCTGGCGGCCGTCGCGGGCCGAGACCACCCACACGTCCGCGAACCGGCTCCGGTCGCCGACGAACGCGACGCGGTCGCCCTGCGGCGAGACCGCGGCGGCCACGTTGCACGTGCTGCCGTCGCGGCCATGGTCGGTGAGCGCGCGCGCGAAGCTCGCGGGATCGTCGCGCACCGCCGCCTGGGGCCACAGCGTGCGCCGCAACTCCTCCCGCCACTGCTCCTCGAAGCGGCGCGGGGGCAGCCCGGCGGCCCGGCGGAACGCCCCGCCGAAGCCGTGCGCGCTCCCCAGCTCGTCCAGCAACCCGCGCAGCGCGCCCTCGCCCCGACGCGCCACCAGCGCGGCGATCGCCGAGCCTCCCTCCGCGCGGGCCCAGGCCCCCTCCGCCTCGTCGAGCGGCGGCAGCAGGCCCTCGACCACGCCGTCGCGCAGCAGCATCCCGGCCTCCGGGTCCGTGCCGGGCGTCAGGTGCTCGACGACGCCCTCGCGGAACCAGGCCGGCGCCCGCGACCGCCCGGCGCCGAGCCAGCGGCGGGGCGCTGGACCGCCGCCCAGCAGGTCGTCGAGGTAGGAGCGCGCCAGCTCCCGCCCCACCGCGCGGCGCAGATCGGCGGCCGAGCCGGTGCAGGTCACGACGAGCGGGCGGCGCCCGAGCATCAGCGGGCCCGCGCCCGCGCCTTCGGCGCGCCCCGCCGCCTCGCCCGGGGCGCCGAGGAGCAGGATGTCCACCCGGCCCGCCGGACGGTGCCCGAGTCGCCGCGCCAGCATCGTGTCGGTCCCGACGGCCAGCTCCAGCACCCGGCGCGCCGGGCCCTCGAGCCCGGGCCGGAAGTGCACGACGAGCCGATCCGCGGCCAGCACCAGCCCCCGGGGCGCGGCGGTCGCGGTGCCGGAGGCGGACGCCACCGCCAGCAGCGCCGCGGCGATCCCGCACCGGGCCGGCCACCGCGATCCACGCATCAGTATTCCCAGCGTGCCTTCAGGTTGACGTTGAACTCGGGCACCAGCGTGGGCAGGGAGCTCGACGTCTGCAGGCGGCGCTGCGCCAGCTCGGTGGTGACGTAGAAGAAGCGGTTGATGCGGTACTCCGCCGCGACGTTGCGCTCCAGCAGCCCCTCCTCGGAGCTGCTCGTCGTGCTGCCCGTCTCCTGCTCGGAGCCGAGACGCGGCACCCGCTGCTTGTAGCTGACCTGCATGCGCGGGTTGAACTGGTGCGCCACGGTGACGAACAGGCTGCCGCGCCCGTTGAACAGGCCGCCCTGTTCGCGCTCGAGCTGCCACTGCCCGACGTCGCGCAGGAAGGTGCGGGACAGCAGCGGCGAGAGCTGGGCGTTGATCATGCGGGTCACGTAGCTCTCCAGCGGATCGCTGAGCTGCGAAGCCACCGTGCCGCCGGTGAAGAAGCGGGCCACCGTGAGCTGGCTGAGGATGGTCGGCTGGTCCCAGTCCGCCGGGTCGCTGGCGAACTCGATGGTCGGCGCGTTGGCCCGCTCGGTGATGGTGACGGTGATGGTGTGCGGCTGCACGCTCCCGGCCGAGCTGCCCAGCAGCTCGCTGCCCGTGGTCGCGCCGGTCACCGGCACCACCCGCGTGGTGGCGACGATGTCGAGCGTGGGGTTCAGCCCGCCCACGTTGTCGAAGGTCAGATCCGCCTGCTGGATGGTGAAGTGGTTGCTGAGGAAGTCGTAGGTCCCGCGCAGGGCGTTCAGGTCGCCGAAGACGTTCAGCGTCCTGGGCGTCTGCTCGAGCGTGAGATCGGCGCTGAACTCGATGTCGCCGTCGGGCGGCTGCCAGCGCAGGTTGTTCAGCGCCTGCAGGCGCACCCGGTAGGTCCAGAACAGCGGCTGCGTGCGCGCCGCCAGTTGCTCGGTCTCGCTCTGGTTCGTGAAGTCGAACATCACCCGCGCCGCCCGCACGGTCACGTCGCCCTCCACGTGCGGCAGCGTCCCGCCGGTCACCCCCGGCCCGTCCGTCACCCGCAGGCGCGGCGCGTCGAACTCGGCGGCGTACAGCCCCGGCTCGACCGCGGTGAAGTCGTTCATCGCCAGGCGGAACTCGTAGTGCCCGACCCGCGCGCCCTCCAGCTCCATCACGCCGTCGGCGCGCACGGTGCCGCGCCGCCCCGAGCGCGCGAACAGGCTGTCCAGGGTGATCCGGGTCTCGTCCAGCCGGAAATCCGCGCGCAGGCCGGTGATCAACTCGCCGCGCCCGGTCAGCAGCGCCTCGCCGTCGCGCACCGCCGCCGTGCCCTTGAGGTCGGGATGCTGCGGTGTGCCCGCCACCGTCCCGTGCAGCTCGAGCCGCCCGCGCGCCGCGGCCAGCTGCGGCGCCAGGTAGGGCAGCACCGCCAGATCGAGGTCGGAGAGGTCCACCTTCCAGTTCATCGGCGCCTCGGGCACGAGCGGCCGCGAGCCCAGCGCCAGTTGCAGCGGCAGGCTCCCGCTCGCCGTGGACACCGCCTCGCCCCGCGTCATGCGCAGCTCGGGCACGCTCAGGCGCCCGTCGCCGTAGACCGCCCGCAACGCCACGCGGTCCACCTGCAGACTGTCGCGCCCGACCGGCGCCGCCTCGGCCTTCAGGTCCAGTCGCGGCTCCGCCGGCCGGCCGGCGATCTCCAGGCTGCCGGAGAGACGTCCCCACAGTCCGCGCGCCGCCGGCACCATCCGGTCGAGCCGGTCCAGCGGGAACGCCCCCAGACTCAACCGTCCGCGCCACTCCGAAGCCGTGGCGAGCCACGCCCGCACGCCGCCCGCGGTCAGCGTGTCCGGCCACGGTCGGCTCGTGCCGTCGAAGGCCAGTTCGCCCCGCAGCGCCCCGTCGCCGAGCCGGTACTCGAGGTCGCGCACCTCGAGCGCCCCCGGCCCGCCGGCCAGCAGCAGGTGCGCGGAGTCGCCACGGTGCCCCAGCGCGCCCGGCTGCCGCGCCGTGCCCTCGAAGACCCAGCGCGGATCGCCGGCGCGCCCCGTGACCCGGAGCACCGCGTCGGCCGTGCCGCTCAGCTCCCAGTCCAGCGGCAGGCCCAGGCGCCCCAGCCGCAGCCCGCTGGCCTGCCCGGTCCAGTCGTAGCTGCCGCCCGGCACCGCCCAGCGCCCCGTCACCTCGATGCGCGCGGCCGAGTCGCTCGCCGCGAAGCGGCGGAACTCGACGCCCGCGGCGTCGCCGACCAGCTCGAGCGGACCCTCGGCGGTCCAGTCGAACTGCCGGCTGCGCGCCTCCGCGCGCGCCAGCGTGGTGCTCCACGCGCTCTTCGCCCAGCGGCACTCCCCCGCCACCGTCACCACCGTGTCGCCGGCCATCGCCACCACGTCGTCCAGCCCGGCCACCTGGTCGCCGACCCGCACCCGCGCGCGCGCGCTGTCGAAGTGCACGCCGAGGTAGTTGACGTCCCGCAGCCGGACCTCGGGCAGCTCGAGATCCGGCAGCGGCAGTAGCGCGCCCCGCACGGCCCCGAGCGACCACGAGGCGGCCTCGAGCCCCAGCCACGTCACCGGGCTGCCGGCCAGCTCGCCGGTGACCCGGAGTTGCCCGGAGCGGTTCTCGACCGTCCCGGCGCCGCTGCCGAGCAGACCGCGGATGCCGCTGGCCCGCCCGTCCGGCCATTCGTCGAGCGGGAAGCGCTCCGCCCGCCAGTCCCCGCGCCACGCGCCGTGCTCGAGATCGGCATCGAGGTCCACGCGCCCGCCGCGCCGCCACATCGCCACCGTGAACGTGCCCGCCGCCCCCGAGGGCGCGTCCACGTTCACGACCGCCGAGTCGGCGCGCCAGCCCGCCAGGACCGAGCCGCCCAGGTCCGCCCGGAAGCGCGAGCCCGCCGGCTCCGCGCGCCACGACCAGTAGTGCATGCGACCCGCGAGGTCCCCGGCCGGCCAGCCCGGCAGGCCGATGGCGTGCCAGTACGCCGGATTCCCGTGGGTGACCTGGCCGCTCACGTCGAGATCGTGCGCGGCGTAGACCACCCGGCCCTCGAAGGCGCCGGCCGGCGACGTGCCGCTCAACGGCCCGACGGTCAACCGCCCGTCGCGCCAGCCGAAGTCGGCGCGCGCCTGCAGCGGCACGCTGTCCCACACCGCGGTGGCCGTCCCCGACCCGCTCAGGCCGGAGCCGAGGCGCACGTCGAAGCTCCCCGCCCCCTCGCCGAAGACGTCGAACGTCGAGTTGTCGAACACCCTCGCCAGCCAGCCCCAGCGCAGCCGCTTCAGCTCGACGTGCGCGAAGCGCGTGCGCGCGCCCCGCTGCCAGCCGCCGCTCGCCGACAGGTCGAGGTCGCCGGTGCGCAACCGGGTCACCACGAACCGCGCGCTGTCCCCCGCGACCAGGTGGCCGCGCAGCTCCTCGAGCCGGCTGTCCCACGGCCCGCGCTCCCAGCGCATCCGCTCGACCTCCAGCTCCTCGCCGGCGCCGATCCGCGCCCGCGCCACCAGCTCGAGCCCGTGCACCCCCCGACTGGTGTCGGGCAACTCGATCGTCGCGCCGGTCAGGGTGAGCCGCACGTCGAATTCGCGCGACGGCCCGACGTGCCGCGGCCCGGCGTGCCAGGTCGGCAGCCGCAGCCGGCCGTCGGCGCCGCGGGTCAGCCGCACCACCGGACGCTCGAGCTGCACCTCGAGCGAGCGCGTGCGCCCGAACGCGAGGTCCCACGGCGCGTAGCTCAGCGACATCGAACGCGCCTCGAGCAGCGCCGGCCCGCGCGAGTTGCGGAAGCGCAGGCGCGGCTCGACGATCCGCACGCTGCGGAACGGGTTGCCGCGCACGTCCTTCACCTCGAGCACCAGGTCGCTATGGTCGGCCAGCACCCGGTTCACCACCACCGTGAGGTGGCCCGCCACGTACTCCGTGTGCCGCGTCACCCACACCAGCCCCGCGGTGCCCAGCACCACGACCAGCCCCAGCGCGGCCAGCACGATCAGCCAGGCGATGCGTCCCGCCGAGCGGCGCGCCCGTCGCGGCAGGGCCTGCTCCACCGCGCCCTCGACGCGGTCGTGCAGCTCGCGCACCTCCTCGCGCACCGCCTCGACCACACCCTCGTGGTGCGGCGGCAGCGGGCGGTCGGAGCCGGGCTCGGGGACTTCGGGCGGGTCGTGCGGATCGGGCGGGGTCATGGCGATCAGAACGAGGGCCCGACCGCGAACTGCAGGGCGCCGCGGCGGTGGCCGCGCTCCGAGCCCCAGGTCAGGTCGAGCCGCACCGGTGCGAAGGCGAGGTTGAGCCGGCCGCCCACCCCGGCGACGTAGCGCACGTCGCCGGCGTCGAGTTGCGCCCGGCCGAGCCGCGGCGTGAAGTCCGACATCGTGATGAACTCCGGGCGCGTCCACACGTTGCCCGCGTCCACGTAGAACTCGAGCCCGAACAGGCCCACCACCGGCACGCGCAGTTCGACGTTGCCGCTGAGCAGCGCCAGGCCGCCGGCGGTGGCGATCTCGTTCTCGGAGTAGCCGCGCACCGAGTTGACGCCGCCGAGCCGGAAGACGTCCTCGGTCGGCACGCGGGCCACCTCGCGATCCACCGAGGCGCTGGGCACGAAGTCCTTGCGCTCGCCGAACGGCTTGACCACGCCGCCGCGCGCGCGGGTGGCCAGCACCCAGCCGGCGCGCGGCAGGGGCGTGAACCACGAGGCGCTGCCCTGGAACTTGGTGAAGCTGGTGGAGCCCTTGAACGGTCCGCCCGCCACCTCCGCCGACGCCACCTGCAGGCCGCCGCGGGTGGTGAGCAGCGGGCTGTCGCGGCGGTCGCGCTCGCCGGAGAGCTGCAGCCGGTGCGTCGAGTACGACGGCAGGAACTCGCGGCGCACGCTGTCGCGGAAGGCGTCGGACAGCGTGGCATCGAGGAACTTGATCTCCTGGTCGGTCACCCAGTTGTTGTCCTGGGTCAGCCGCACGTAGGTGCGCCGCCCGAAGCGGCGCTGCACCTGGAAGGTCACGCCGTGGCCGCGCTTGGCGATCTCCAGCGTGTCAATGCGGAAGTCGCGCCGCTTCTCGGCGTAGACGGTGACCTGCGAGCGGTTGCGGGTGCCGAACAACCACGGCACCACCAGGCTCGCCTCGCCGCGCAGCAGCAGGAAGTGCTCGAGATCCGCGTGCTGGTCGAGCGCGAGCTGCGAGCCCACGTAGCCCGGCAGCCCCTGGCGGCCCAGGCTGCGGCTGCCCCACTCGCCCACCAGCCGCAGCCGCTCCTGCGTGCCGCTGCCGATGCCCGCGTCCAGCCAGCGGCGCTTGCGCTCGCGCACGTGGACGAGAAAGTCCATGCGCGGCTCGAGCGAGTCGGGCTGCGGGGTGATCTGCACCTCGCTGAAGTAACCGGTGTCGTAGAGCCGCTCCTCCGACTCCTCCACCTTCGAGAGCCGGAACGGACTGCCCGGACGCAGCAGCAGCTCGCGGCGCACGTGGCGCTCGCGCACCCGCAGCCGTCCGGCCTCGGCCAGCCGCACCTGCCCGACCCGGTACAGCGGCCCCTCATCCACCCGGTACTGGACGTGCACCCGCAGCGAGTCGAGCGTGTCGCGCCAAGCCGTGCCGACCACCCGCGGCAGCCGCCCGCGTTCGCCCTCCTGCAGGGCGATGATGGCGGTGTCGCCCACCAGGTAGGTCGGGTTGAACGCGCGGCCCGGTCGCGCGTAGAGCGAACGCCGCAGTCCCTCGGCGGGCACTGCGGCCAGGCCGCTGAACGACACGCCGGCGATCCGCGAGCACGGCCCCTCCTCGATCAGGAAGAGCACGCGCACGCTGCCGGGGTCGCGGGTCTGCGCCAGGCTGTCCCGCACGCGCGCGTCGAGGTAGCCGTGCTGGCGGTAGAGCGACTCGATCGCGTCGCAGTCCGAACGCAGGAAGTCGGCGCGCAGCGTGTGACGCTCCCCCCACGGCCAGATCGAGGGCGGCCGGGTCTTGAGCACCGACAGCACGTCGCCGCGCCCGACGGCGTGGCGCCCCCGCAGCTCGACCCCGACCACGGACTTCAGCTGGCTCTCGAGGTCGCTGCGGGCCGCGACCACCCCGGGGATCCCGAGCAGGAGCGCGACGACCGCACCCGCCGCCCGGAGCCGCGCCCGGCGGCCGGCGCTACGGCGGCGACGGAGCAACCCTGGTCTCCTGCGGAGCCCGGTGCAGCGCCATCTGGCGCCGGACGATCCGGATCGGGTCGTTGGCGAGGATCAGCAGGAAGAGCGCCCCGACGACGATCAGGCCGACCTTCTGGAACGCGACGTAGCCGCGCGTCGAGATCGCCCGCCGCCGCACCGCCTGCACCAGCGCCAGCAGGACGTGCCCGCCGTCGAGGATCGGCAGCGGCAGCAGGTTGAAGGCCATGATGGCGATGTTGATCATGGCGAGGAACTGCAGGAACGAGTCGGGCCCGCGCCGCGCGTTCTCGCTGGCGGCCTGGGCGATGAACAGCGGCCCGCCGAGGTACTCGCGGTAGTAGAGCGGCCGGCTCACGGTCAGCCACATCCCGCCGTACACGTTGGCGATCAGCGCCAGCGTGGCGCGACCGCCGAGGTCGAGCGCCTCGAGCACCCCGTGCCGCTCGATGTAGACGCCGCGCCGCGGCGCCTCGATGCCGATGCGGCCGCCGCTGCCGTCGCCGGAGCTCATCGGCGTCACCGTCAGGTCGAACACCTGCGTGCCCCGTCGCACGCGCAGCACCACCGGCCGGTCGGTCTGGCTGCCCAGCGCCTGCGGCAGCTCCTCCCAGACGTGCACCGGGACGCCGTTCACCGCCAGGATCCGGTCGCCCTCCTCCACGCCGGCCTTGTACGCCGGCATCCCCGTCACCACCGCGCCCACCACCGGCGGATCGGGGGGACGGCGCAGCCCCAGCAGCACGGCCTCGCGCTCGGCGGCCGCGACGCGCAACGGCAGCCGCGCCCCCTCGCGTTCCACCACCAGCGCCAGGTCGCCGCCGCGCGGCGCCTCTTCGCCGGCGATGAGGATCTCCAGCCACGAACCCACCTTCCGCCCGTTCACCCCCACGATGCGGTCGCCGGCGCGCAGCCCGACGGCGTACGCCCGGCTGGTGTCGGCGGGCGCGCCCAGCACGTTGGGGTAGTCGGGGTAGCGCACGCCCACGAGCGCCACCACCACCATCACCACGAAGCCCGCGACCAGGTTCGCCGCCGGCCCGGCCAGCGCGATCAGGATCCGCCCGAACCACGGGTGCGAGAGGTACTCCTCCCGCCCGCCGGACGGCATCGTGCCGTCCTCGTTGGGGCTGTCCCCCGCCATCTGCACGTAGCCACCCAGCGGGAACCACGACAGCCGGTACTCGGTCTCGCCGCGCTGGCGCTTCCACACCGCCGAGCCGAAGCCCAGCGAGAAGCGGATCACCCGCACGCCCCGGAGCTTGGCCATGATGAAGTGGCCGAGCTCGTGGACGAAGATGACGATGCCCAGCACCACCACGCCCGGCACGACCAGCTTGAGCATGCTCATCCAGTGCAAGAACGACCTCCGCTAAGAGCGCTGCGCGACGCAGGCTATCCCGCGGCGCGAGGGCCGGTCAAGCTTCGCCGGGAGGCGCCGGCTCCGGCGTGCCGCGCCGCTCCCGCAGCACGCGCCCGTACTCGGCCAGGCTGCGCTCGACCATGTGCCGCACGTCGAAGTCCCGCACCGATACCCGGGCCGCCTCGGCCCAGCGGCGCCGCTCCTCCGGACGCTCCAGCGCCTCGAGCAGCACCGCCGCCAGCGCCGCGGCGTCGCGCCCCGGGACCAGCCGGCCGGTGCGCCCGTCGCTCACCACGTCGGGCACGCCGCCCACCGCCGTCGCCACCACCGGCACCCCCAGCGACTGAGCGTCGAGCAGCGACGTGCACAACCCCTCGAGGTGCGAGGACAGCGCGAACACCGTGAACTGCGCCAGCAGGCCGAGCGCGTCGGGGCGGAAGCCGAGCAGGTGGACGTGGCGCTCGAGACCGAGCTCCGCCCGCTGCCGCTCCAGCGCCGCGCGGCAGCCGCCCTCGCCCACCCAGGCGAAGTGGACGTCCCGCCGCACCGCCACCACCCGCGCCGCCGCCCGCAGCAGCGTCGCGTGGTCCTTGTGCGGTGCCAGCGCCGCCACCGTGCCGACCACCGGCGCGTCGGCCGGCACCCCCAGCAGCGCGCGCAGGTCCGCCGCCCCCGTCGCCTCGCGCACGCCCGCAGCGGGCAGCTCCACCCCGCTCGGCACCAGCGCCAGCCGCGTCGCCGGGACGCCGGCGGCGCGCATCACGTCGAGCACGCCGTGGCTGATGCAGAAGTAGCGGTCCACCGGCAGGCGGTACTTGAGCCGACTGAACGCGTTGCCGCCCACGGCGAAGTCCACGCGCCGCGACACCACCACGCCGGGAACGCCGGCCAGCCGGGCCGCCGGCACGCCGCTGGCGTGGGCGTGCGCGCTGTGGCAGTGCGCGATCTCGGCGCGGAAGCGCCGCAGCTCGCCCGCCGCCCGCAGCACCGCGATCGGGTCCCACTCGCCGCGCGGCCGCCACGGCCGCGTCGCGATCCCCGCCGCCGCGGCGCGCTCGAGCAGCGGCCCCGGCGGAGCCAGCAGCAGGCAGTCGTGCCCCCGCTCGGCCAGGCCGCGCGCGAGGTGGAGCACCTGCGCCTGCCCGCCGCGCCACTCGCGGCCGGTGTCGAGATGCGCGATCCTCACCGTTCCTCCTCACCGGCCAGCGCCGCCAGCAACCCGGCGCCGATCCGCTCCGGCGTGGCCACCGCCCGCGCCAGCTCGCCCCCGCGCCGGCCCAGCGCCTCGCGCGCCGGCGCGTCGGCGATCAGCCGCGCCAGCTCCGCGGCCAGTGCCGCCGCGTCGCCGCGCGGCACCGCCGCGACGTGCTCGCCGGGCACGCAGACCTCGCGCAGCCCCTCGCCGTCCCCGGTGACCACCGCGCGCCCCGCGGCCAGGCCCTGCCAGACCTTGTGCGGGATCACCCGGCCCGCCTTGGCCCCGGCGCCGAAGGCGCCCAGCACGACGTGCGCCGCCGCCAGCAGCCGCGGCGCCTCCGCGTACGGAACCGCGCCGCGGAAGCGCACCCGCCGCAGGCCGAGGCGCGCCGTCAGCTCCCGCGCCGCCGCCCACTCGATGCCGGTGCCGGCCATCTCCACCTCGAAGTCGGGCAGATCGCCGCGCGCCTCGAGCCCCGCGCAGGCCTCCAGGATCACCCGGGTACCGTGCAGCGGCAGGAAGCCGCCGACGTAGACGATCCGCACCGGAGCGGCGACGGGTGGCGGTGCAGCGGCGAAGAAGGCGTCCTCCGCCCCCACCAGCACGCGGCGCAGACGCCCGCGCGGCACGCCCAGCGACTCGAACAGCGCCCCGTGCGCCCAGGTGTCGCACAGCACGAGGTCGGCCATCCCCAGCGTCCAGCGGTCCAGCCCGCGATTCCAACGCGCCTGTCCCGAGCCCTCGGCGTGCAGCCCCCAGTCGGAGACCAGCGTATCGTGGCGCGAGACGAGCGGATCGAACACCAGCCGGCGCCGACCGGCGAGCAGGCGGGCGAGCGGCACGTCCTTGTGGCGGAACTCCGGCACCAGCACGACGTCCGCCGTCCGGCCCGCGCGCGCGAACGCGCCCGCCAGCGCCGGGTAGCGGCGGAACGCCCGGTGCTCCGCCACCCGCGCCTCGAGCACCTCGGCGCCGGCGCGCCGCAGCCCCTCGCGCAGGATGCGATTGCGCGGGTAGGCGGGGTCCCAGGCGCCGAAGAAGCAGATCCTCATCGCGCGCCCTCCCCCGGAGCCGAACCCCGGGGATCGTCGCGCGACAGCTCACGCAGCGTGGCGTACTTGAGCCGCACCTGCGCCGCCGCCAGCGCGCACAGCCGCCACCCCGCCGCGCCGTCGAGGAACCCGAGCTGGAACACGTACATGCGCGCGAAGCGCAGCAGCGGCCGCAGCTCCCGGTCCCACCACCACGCCCGCCGCCCCCGCGCGCGGGCCGCCAGCGCGCCGGCCCGGGCGTAGTCCCGGAGCTTGCGCTCGCAGTCCGCCGCGGTGGCGTACGAGTAGTGCTCGATGCGGCCGGCGAGCCGCCCGGTGCGCCCTTCGATCCGTACCCGCTCGTGGACCGGCGCGTCGTCGAAGCCCGCCCGCTCGCGGCGGAACAGCCGCGTGACGCACTCGCCCTGCCAGCCACAGAAGCGGATGGGCCGCCCGAGGAAGTGCCCGCGCCGCTCGATCGTGAACGCGGACTCCGCCGGATCCGGTCCGGCGAGCGTGCGCCGGATGGCGGCGACGGCCGCCTCGTCGAGGCGCTCGTCCGCGTCGAGCCAGAGGACCCACGGCTGCGTGCAGCGCTCCAGCGCGAAGCGTCGCTGGGCGCCGAAGTCGTCGAGCGCCCGCGCGAAGACGCGCGCCCCCAGCCGCTCGGCCGCCGCCCGCGTCGCCGCCTCGCCGTGCTCGTCCCACACCACCACCACCTCGCGCGCGAAATCGA
>CAYNPF010000010.1:0-20085 GCA_964398895.1 uncultured bacterium | reverse complement strand
TACCTGGCCATGCTGCAAGCCTCCCCTGTTCAGAGGTTCGTCTTCGTCTTGGAGCGGGCGGAGCCGGAGCCCCACCGGAACGCGAGTGCGACGGACTCTACGGGTTTCGGCGGTCGTGGGGCAACGTGGCCGCGGGTGTCGTTCGGGCGGGGCGAACGCCGAAAAACGTTCGGTCCCGGACCAGCCAATTCCCGGCGGGGTCAACCCTCCGGATAGGAGGAGAAGGAGTCGGCGACGACCTGCCAGCGACCTTCCAGCCGCGACAGCATCATCAGGTCCCGTCCCGCCGGGCGGAAGCGCCTGCCGTCGCGCTCGCAGTCCATCTCGAAGAGGTAGCTCACCACCGCGGCGTTGCCATGGACCTGCACGCGCACGTCGCTCGTCTCCCAGGAGAGGATCCTCGTGCCGCGCGCGTAGCCCGCCCAGCCGGCCACGCAGGCCTCGCGCCCCACCAGCGGCAGGCGGTCGCCGGGCGTGACCGCCACCATGTGCTCGTGGAAGTGGTCGCGCAACTCGTCGGGATCACCCTCGGTCCAGCAGCGGTTCATCGCCTCGACCGTCTCCAGCACTTCGCGCTCGTCGCGGGTCATCGTCGCCCCTGGTCGTCACGCCCACGCGAGGTCGGCATAGCGGCGGTTGACGGCGGACCACACGCTGCCGGCTCGACGCGGTGTGAACTTCCGCAGGTAGCACTGGTCGTCGAGGCGCTTGATGATGCTGTCCACCCAGCCGTAGCAGAGCGCCTCCTCGACAGCGTCGTCGTAGCCGAGGCACGTCACGCCGGTGTGCTGCCTGTGGAACACGAGCCACACCGCCGTCACCGTGTCGTGGTGCGTCGCCAGCCACCGGCGCCACTCGCGACGGCTGCGCACGTCCGGGTCGCCATCGCCGCGGCCGCGGCCGGGACCTTCTTCATCCGCGCCGCTTCTCCGCCTCGTCCAGCCAGCCGCGCCTCAGTTCCTCCGGCGCGACGCCCGAGAGGTAGGGCTTGAGGTCGAGGATGGGCGTGCCGTCGAGCATGTCCACGCCGTGCACGCGCAGGCGCGGGCCGTCGCGCCCGAGCAGCTTCACCACCGTCAGCCCGATCGGGTTCGGGCGCCGCGGCGAGCGCGTGGTGAACACGCCGTGCGGGACAGTGTCGGTGGGCGGCGTGGGCATCAACTCGCAGCCCTCGGCGCGGTCGAAGACCCAGAGAACGAACAGGTGCGAGAAGCCCTCGATGTCGGTCAGTCCCGCTGCGAACTCGGGCAGGAGCTCGAGCACGCCGTCCGCCTCGTGTCGCGCGCCGGGTCCCCGGGGGATCTGCGCCGCGTCGTGGAAGGGGCTGCGCACGAAGCCGATGGGGCGCATCGAGTACTCGTTCGGCATCATAGGCCACCTCCGACGTGAGGCACCGGCGCGGGCGCGGCTACCGGTAGCCGCGCTCCCCCGACCGTCCCAGCTTCTCGAGCCACAGCTCCTCGAGCGCCTTCAGGTCCGCGGCCGGATCGTACCCGGGCTCCTCCGACGGAGCGAGCGTATCGAGCACCTCGAAAACGAAGGCCTCCGCGCCCGACTCGCGCCAGTCGGCCAGCAGTGCCCGGTCGGGGTGGAACCCCGATTGGAGCTGGAAGCGCTGGCGGTTGAGCATGGCCGGAACGTCCAGGCTCGAGCCGAGGAGCGACTTCCCGTTGCGCACATTCCGCACGCGGAAGACGCCCATCGTGCGCGGCGTCTCCTTGTAGGCGCGGATCTGTTCCTTGCGGTCCATGGTCTCTCCCATCGCGTCGGCGCGACGCGGTCGCTACTTCTTCAACCGATCCACCGCCGAGGCCGACACCCAGTATATCCCGTTGCGCTGCGCCGAGTGCCGCGTGAAGAAGAGCCAGCGGCCGTCGGCGGACAGGTGGGCGCCGTATTCGTCGTCGGGCGTGTTGAAGCCCGGCCCCAGCGACACCGGCTCGCCCCAGCCACCGGTCGCGTCCCGGAAGCTCACGTAGAGGTCGGCGCTGCGCCCGTCGCGCGCCGAGTAGAATACGAGCCAGCGGCCGTCCGGGGCGATGCAGGGATCACCCTCGTAGGAGTTCCGATTGACCGGCGCGCCGAGCATCGTCACCGCCCAGGCGTTCGTGCGATCGCGCCGCGCCTCGTACACCTGCATCATGCGCGAGCGGTTCGAGCAGAAGAACCACCGGCCGTCCCGCGTCGTGCTGCCGCGATGATCGCGTCCGGCGCTGTTGGCCGGCGCGGGTAGCGCGACCGGCTCGCCCCAGCGGCCGCGTTCCCGCGGCACGCTCCACAGATCCACCGTGCCGCTCCCCCGCTGCCCGGTGAAGATGAGTGTGCGACCGTCGCGGGCGAACACCGGATCGTTGGCGTAGACGAAGCCCGCGGCGAACGACGGCGGCGCGAGCGGCGTCCACGCCCCGCCGACCCGCCGCGACTCGTACAGCGTCGAGCCGGAGTAGTCGGCGCTGCCCACCGAGAGCAGGAAGCAATCGCCGGCGGGCGAGAACTCCGTGGACTCCACCCAGGGACTCACCGAGTCGAGCAGCGCGGGGGCGAACGGCACCGGCGTCTCGCCGGGCAGCGCCTGGCCGAACCAGGCGGCGCGACCGTGGGGCGCGAAGCGGTCGAGCCGCACGCCGGCGGACGTGGGCGCGTCCGCGCCGACCACGGGCGTGACGGCACCGACCAGCGCCAGGCTCACGAGGGCAACACCGGCACGCGCTGCACATCGCAGGACGATCGAGCGGATCACGGTTCCTCCTCGCAGGCGGACGCCTCGCGACGACGGGGGAACGGTGCGACCTCCTGCAGACTAGCCGCTTCCCGCCTGTCGGGGCGTGGCCGGCCGACCCCCGCAGTCAGCAAGGCGACGTACGCCGCCTGGCCGGGCACGCACGCCGCCCGCGCCCGACCTCACGCCTCCAGGCGCTCCTTCACCTCGTAGTGCTGCGAGCGGTCGTCGAAGCGCGACAGCACGGCCCGCGCGTTGGGCGGCACGACCGCGGCCTCGTAGTCCTCGCCGGCGAAGACCCGCACCGCCTCGAGCGAGTCGAACCACATGACCGTGATGAACTCGACCTCGGTCTCGAGCCGGCGGCGGAAGAGCTGGATCTCGCGGAAGCCCTCGATCCTCCGACCGCGGATACCGGTGAAGATCTCGCTCTTGAGCAACGCCTCGTAGGTGTCCGCGTTCGCGAACGTCGTCCAACCGTGCCAGATGCGACTGATCATCTGCGGCCCCCCTCCTTCATCCGGTGCACGCGGCGATCCCGCGCCCGGAGGTTCACGCCGGCGCAGGTCGTCACGGCCGACCGCCGCCGCGCGCCGGCTTGCGAATCATGATCAGTCGGGCGAAGGGCTGCGGTCCGCCCGGCAGTTGGTTGTCCATGCTCCAGTTCCAGGTGTCCACCGCCGGCTGGTAGCGGAAGGTGGTGCGGAACGAGCTGCTGTCGGGCATGGTGAACACGAACGGCAACTCGTCGCCGGCGCGGGTGGCGCGCCCGAGCGGCGGAGCCACCAGACCGCCGCCCCCGGTCGAGTCGAGCCACAGGCAGACGTAGTGGCCCGGCGCGGCGTCGGCCCCGATCAGGACGATGGCCTCGTACTGGGGCCGACCCTGCGCGTCGAGCTCCCGCGAGATCTCGTGGATGCGCACGTAGTGGTGGACCAGCACCCAGTCCACCGTCACGTCGTGCGTCGTCTTCTGGCCGGCGATGGTGCCGCTCAGCACCCAGCGCCCGACGAAGCGGTCGAGCAGCGAGTCCTGCCACGCCGGCTCGTCGGCACGCGCCGCTCCGGCGATCAGCGCCGACAGCATCAGCCCCGCCAGGACCGCGAATCGGATCGTTCTCATGTTCCCTCGTCCCCGGTGAGGGCCGCGTCGTCGCGGCCGGGATGGCGAACGGTTCAGCGCGTCTCGAAGTCCACCAGGCGTCGCTCGCAGCGCGCCTCGCCGATGAAGGCCTTGGCCGCGACGTGCTCCGGATGCGCCTGGTAGGCCGCCAGGGCTTCGCGCGTGTCGAACTCCGAGTAGAGGACGAGGTCGCCGCTGTCGGCGGTGCCCGAGAAGTCCGTGCCGACCTCGATCGTCCGCATCCCGGGGATCCGACCGCGCAGCCCCTCGAGTTTCTCGCGGATCAGCCGCGCGTTCGTGGCCTTGTCGTTGCCGTGCGCCGAGTCCTTGAGCCGCCAGACGATGATGTGCTTGATCATGCGAGCACCTCCCGTGAAGGGCCACATTCCCGCGCCACGATACCCAAGGAAGTGCCGGTCGGTCCACGCATGGCATCGGCGATCGGGGCGTCGGGGAGGCGCGGTCTCCATCGAGCAGTTGATGGGCGGCGCGCAAGCAGGCCGTCGCCAGCGCCGTGCGGCTCGGATCTCAGTCGCTCGTCGCGTCCCTCGCCGACGACGGCGCGCCGGCCGGGGAACCGGCCGGCGTCGGCCACGTCGGACGATCAGGATCTCACAGCGGTCGCACCGGCTCCCACAGCTCGACCCGGAACTTCCGTTGCGGGTGCTGCGCCGGGTCGTTCAGGCACACCTCGAAGCAGTGCCGGTCGTCCGGCTGGTAGCCGCTCGAGGGGAACCAGGTCCCCATGAGCCAGTTCCACGCGGCGGCGAACTCGCCGGCGTCCACTTCGAAGGTGGCGACGGCGTACTGACCGCCGTCCATCCGCATGACGCCGATCTCGCCGTCGGGCTTCGTGCCCTCGGGCACGACCACGCACACGCTGATGCGCAGCTTCTCGGCCGCGGTGATGTCGGGGTTGTCGTGGTAGATCGTGAACATGCGCGCCTGCGGCCCCAGCAGCCCGCGCGGCCCGGCCCAGCGGCCGAGCTGGCCGAACAGGCGGCCGAACAGCGCGGCGTCGCCGGCGTAGGGACCGACGTGGCGGACGTAGGCGACGGTGCAGGGCTGCGCATCCTCGATGCGCACGGATTCGGCCGGCTTGACCGGCAGGGACGATGGGTTCGACGACATGGGCAACCTCCTGGTTCGCTCGCCGCCGGCACGTTGCGCGGCGGCACCGTCGTCAACGTAGCCGGGCGCCCCGTCGCCTGCTTCACCGTCCTTGCGAACCGCTTCACGATCCTTGCGCCCCGCCGCCCGCCACGCGCTGGCGCTGGTGCCGAACGCGGCGCGGAAGGCGCGCGCGAACGCCGCCGAGCTGCCGAAGCCGCAATCGAGCGCGACGGCGGTGACGCTCTTGCCCGGGTTCTGCGCGAGCTGGTTGGCGGCGCGCTCGAGTCGCAGCCGCAGGATGAACTGGTAGAGCGTCTCGCCGACGCAGGCGGTGAAGATGCGGTGGAAGTGGAAGGGCGAGAAGCAGGCGACGCGGGCCAGTTCCTCGAGGGCAAGGCGCTCGTCGAGGTGCCGCTCGATGTGATCGGTCACGCGATGGATGCGGCCCAGGTACTCGGCGCGCGCGGCGGCGGAGGCGGGCGGTGAGGGACGTGAGGTCATGCGCCTACTCTGCCACGCGGCCGCGCCGAAGGCGAGGGCGCGCCACCTTCGCCCGCGCCCGGCCCCCGCGATACCGCACCGGGCCGATCTCGCGTGCGTCCCCCCGCTTTCCGGTTGTCGTCCGCGCGATCGGGGGCGAAGCTGGGCCTCGCCATGCGCCACCCTCCCCCCGGCATCCTGTCGCCGCGCCGCGGCCGGCTCGCGCTCGCGGGCCTGCTGGCGATGACGCTGGCGGCGATCCCCGCGACCGCGCGGACGCCGCTGGTCTTCGCCGCCTTCGCCGAGGACGACGAGCAGCTCCGCCACGTGCTCGTGCTGACGGAGAGCGTGCGCACCTTCGCCGGCGCCGACCGCGACGCGCCGATCTGGGTCTACGTGCCACCGGAGCTGGCCAGCTCGCGACCCGACCTGGTGCGCGACCTCGACGATCTCGGCGCCCGCGTACACCCGAGCACCGCGCCACCCGCGGCGCTGGTCTACCCGCTGGCCGCCAAGGTGTTCGCGGCGGCGCGCGCCGAGTCGGCGGCGGCGGGGCGGGTCGAGATCCTCGCCTGGCTGGACGAGGACACGGTCGTGCTGCAGGAGCCGCGCGAGTTCCACCTGCCGCGCCGGGTGAGCCTCGGTTACCGCCCGGTCATGCACAACCGCAGCGGCACGCTCTACGCCGGGCCGGTGGACGAGTTCTGGCGGCGCGTGTACGAGCGCCTCTCCGTACCGGAATC
This sequence comes from uncultured bacterium, assembly GCA_964398895.1. Taxonomy (GTDB): domain Bacteria; phylum Eisenbacteria; class RBG-16-71-46; order RBG-16-71-46; family RBG-16-71-46; genus JANXPZ01. The sequence continues at coordinate 13,908 of CAYNPF010000010.1, read as the reverse complement.
GGCCATCTTCCCGATGGTCACTCCGGCGGACTCGCAGACGATCCGCGCCTACTTCAACGCCGGCCTGTTGGTGGTCCGCCCGGAGCGCGGCACCCTCCGGCGCTGGGCGGCGGCCCTCCCCCGGCTCTACCGCGACACGGCGATCGTGCGCATGTGCCGGCAGGACCGCGTGCGGGCGCTGTTCCTGCACCAGGCGGCGCTGGTCGGCGCCGTCCTGGGCCGGCTGGAGCGCGCCGGGCTGCGGGAGCTGTCGCCGCGCTACAACGTCCCCCTCTTCTTCCGCGAGCTGTACGGTGCCCGTCGCGAGTTCGATTCGGTCGCGAGCGTGGTCACCCTGCGCTACGACGTCTACTTCCGCGACCCGGCCCCGGACTGGCGGGAACGCCTGAAGGGCCCCCCCGAAACCGTCACCTGGCTGGCCGCACGACTCGGCCGGCGTTGACGGTCGGCCTTCATCCCACCTCGGAGACACGATGAGCACCTCCCGCCGCGACTTCCTCAAGCTGGTGGCAGCCGGCACGGCGGCCGCAGCCGTCAATCCCGTGAAGACCCTGGCCGCTCCGGCCTCCGCTCCCGCGCCCGCCGCCACGCCGCCGGCAACGGGCGTCGCCCCGCTGCGCCGCGCCATGGTGCGCGTCAACGACGTGGACCTGCTGGTGCGCGACACCGGCCCGGGCAAGCCCGCCCTGCTCTGCCTGCATGGTATGCAGGGACGCGGCGAGACCTTCGACGAGCTGACCCGGCGCTACCGCGATCGCTACCGGGTCATCGCTCCCGACCAGCGCGGGCACGGCCTGAGCGGGCGGCCGATCGCGCGCTACGCCGCCGAGGACTTCGCCGAGGACGCCTGGCAACTGCTCCGGCAGCTCGACGCCGTGCCCGCGGTGGTGATCGCCCACTCGATCTCGGGGCTGTTTGCGCCGGTGCTGGCCGCGCGGCACCCCGAGGCGGTGCGCGGCGTCGTGCTGCTCGAGCCCGCGCCCGGCGACGGGCCGGAGCGACCGGCGGACACGCCGCCGCAGAACATCCCCGATCGCGACCCGATGCTGGAGGGCTGGCCGCTGCCGTACCCCTCGCGGGCCGAGGCGCTGCGGCACCTGGGCGGGCTCTTCCCCGGACCGGCCTATCCGGGCTTCTTCGCCGACAGCCTGGTCGAGACGCCGGCGGGCTACGATTTCATGTGGTCGGGCCGGGCGATGGCCGCGATCGGCGAGTACCAGCAGGACACCAACCGCTTCCTGGCGGAGATCCGCTGCCCGGTGCTGCTGGTGCGGGCGACCCGGACCCGCGTGTGCACGCCGGAGCGTGCGGCGAAGATCCGTTCGCTCGTCCGTGACTGCGCCTTCGTCGAGCTGAAGGGCGGACACATGATCTACCTGGAGAACGCCGCGGGCACCTTCCGGGCGCTCGACGACTGGTTGGCGAAGCTGGCCTGACGGCGACGGAGCCCGGGCGGGCCCGGTTGCCGGTCCCGAGGGGGCGATGTCGCGGTCGTGACCCTGCGCTATGATGCGCCGGCTGACCGCACGCCACCCCGAGGAGGCCTCGCATGCGCTTCGCCCTCGCGCTCGCCCTGCTGCTCGTCGTCGTCCCGTGCGCACACGCCCAGGCGGCGCCGGCTGCGCCCGCCGCGACCCCGCCCACGCTGGCCGAGGTCCGTGCCGCCATGGACATCCCCTCCGTCTCGCTCGATCTGCGCGGTCAGCGCGATTCGGTCGGCTTCGCCTCGGGCGCCGCGCAGATGGCGAAGGTCTGGGAGCTGGCCGCCCTGCCGCCGGCCCCCGATTCGCTGGGACCGCTGCCCACCCCCGGCGTGGTGGGCGTGCTCTGCCCGCACGACGACTACCTCTACGCCGGCCGCGTCTACCGCCGCATCCTGCCGCTGGTCACCGCGCGCACCGTGGTGCTGATCGGCGTGTTCCATCAGTACCGCAGCTTCGGAGTGCACGACCGGCTGGTCTTCGACCGCTACCGCGCCTGGCGCACACCCGACGGCCCGGTGCGCGTCTCCGGCCTGCGCGAGGACGTGATCGCCCACCTGCTGCCCGACGACTTCGTGCAGAGCGCGGCGATGCACGACTCGGAGCACTCGCTCGAGGCCCTGGTCTACTGGCTCCACCACGCCCGCCCCGACCTGGAGATCGTGCCCATCCTCGTGCCGGCGGCGCGCTACGACCGGATGGTCCTGCTCGCCGGCCGCCTGGCCGGCGCGCTGGCCGCGACGATGGAGGCGCGCGACCTCGTGCTCGGGCGCGACGTGGCCGTCGCCATCTCCAGCGACGGCGTGCACTACGGCGCCGACTTCCACTACGTGCCCTACGGCGAGGGCGGCGCGGACGCCTACGAGCGGGCGGTGGCGAAGGACCTGGCGCTGCTGGCCGGGCCGCTGAACGGACCGCTCACGCCCGACAGGATCCGCGCGCTGGCGGCGGAGTTCACCGATCCGCGGAATCCAGACCAGTACCGCCTCACCTGGTGCGGGCGCTTCTCCGTGCCGTTCGGCCTGCTGCTGCTGGAGCAGCTCTCGCGACTGTCCGGCCCGTTCGTCGCCCGCCCGGTGGCCTACGCCACCTCGGTGAGCGGTCCCGAGCTGCCGGTGCGCGATCTGGGTCTGGGCACGACCGCCCCGGCCAACCTGCACCACTTCGTCTCGTACCCCGCCGTGGCCTTCACCCCCGGGACGCGCAGGAGGTGACCTCCCGGGCCCGCCTTCGTACCCACGCTTCCCGCGCTGGTCGCCCCATCACCGTCCCTCGGTGGCGCCCGCGCTAGTGTCACCCGGTTCCGACGTACCTTTCCCCCTTCACCGAGGAGAATGGATGATGCGTCGCACGCTGAACTGCACCTTCGTCGTCGTCCTGCTGCTCGTCGGCCTGCCGGCCCTGGTGGCGGCGCAGGTCCCCGGGCCGCAGCGCGCCTACATGGACACCACCTGCGCCCCCTGCAAGGACTTCTTCCAGTTCGCCAACGGCACGTGGCTGGCCACGACCCAGATCCCGCCGGCCTACCCCGCCTATGGCATGGGCCGCGAGATCGCCGACCGCAACCAGCTCGCGCTCACCCGCGTGCTGCAGCAGGCGGCCGCCGGCGCGGAGAAGGAGAAGGACCCGACGCTGCGCAAGGTCGGCTGGCTCTACTCCTGCCTCATGGACTCGACGCGCGCCAACCGCGAGGGCATGGCCCCGGTGCAGGCCGACATCGAGCGGATCGAGGCGATCGCCAGCAAGGACGACCTGCGCCGCGAGTTCGCGAACCCCGACAGCTACTCGCCCTTCGTCTTCTACGTCGAGGCGGATCCCCGGCAGTCCTCGATGAACCTCGCGCAGATCCTGCAGGGCGGACTCGGCCTGCCGGAGCGCGACTACTACTTCCGCACCGATCCCAAGTCCGACACGCTGCGGCGCGTCTACGTCGGCCACATCGAGCGCGTGCTCATGCTCAGCGGCATGGCGAGCGGCGCGGCCCGCGAGGCGGCGGCGCGGGTGATGAAGCTCGAGACCGCGTTGGCCGAGTCCTCGCTCTCGATCGTCGAGCAGCGCGACCCCGAGAAGCTCTATCACAAGATGCCGGTGAAGCAGCTCCGCCAGCTCTGTCCGGCGCTCGACTGGTCGGCCTTCTTCACCGAGCTGGGCGTGCCGGCGATGGCCAACGCCGACGCGCAGGTGGACGTCTCCATGCCGGCCTTCCTGCGCCAGGTCAACCGCCTGATCGAGACCACGCCGTTGCAGGACTGGCGCGCGTACCTGCGCTTCCATGTGGTCCGCGGCGGCCTGCCCTGGCTGGGCCAGGCGGCCTTCGACGAGAACTTCGCCTTCGCCTCGCGGCTCACCGGGCAGAAGGCCCCGACGCCCCGCTGGAAGCGCTGCGCCAACGCCGTGGACGGCGTCATGGGCGAGGCGGTGGGCAAGGCCTACGTCGCCACCGAGTTCCCGCCCTCCTCGAAGGCGCGGATGAACGAGCTGGTGGACAACCTCCGCCTGGCGCTGAAGCAGCGCATCGAGACGCGCCCGTGGATGAGCCCCGCCACCAGGCAGCAGGCACTGGTGAAGCTGTCGGGCATCATCCAGAAGATCGGCTACCCCGACGAGTGGCGTGACTACTCGGGCCTGGAGATCGACGCGAAGGACCCGGCCTACACCAACCTGAACCGCGCCCAGCTCTTCGAGTACCGCCGCCAGCTCGCCAAGATCGGCAAGCCGGTGGACCGCAAGGAATGGCTGATGACCGCGGCCACCGTGAACGCCTACTACAACCCGCCGACCAACGAGATCTGCTTCCCGGCCGGCATCCTGCAGCCGCCGATGTTCGATCCCAACGCCGACGACGCGGCCAACTACGGCGCGATCGGCGCGGTGATCGGCCACGAGATGACCCACGGCTTCGACGACGAGGGTCGCAAGTACGACGCCACCGGCAACCTGCGCGACTGGTGGACCGCCGACGACGCGAAGGAGTTCGAGGCCCGCACGCAGAAGCTGGTGGACGAGTTCGACGGCTTCGTCGCCACCGACACGATCCACTGCAACGGCCGGATGACGCTGGGCGAGAACCTCGGCGACCTCGGCGGCCTGACGGTCGCCTACGCGGCGTGGAAGCTCTCGCTCGCGGGCAAGCCGGCGCCGGCGAGCATCGGCGGCTTCACCCCCGAGCAGCGCTTCTTCCTCAGCTTCGCCCAGATCTGGCGCAACCTCTACCGGCCGGAGCTGGCGCGGATGCAGGCGCTGTCGGACGTCCACTCGCTGCCGCGTCTGCGCGTGATCGGGACGCTCATGAACCTGCCCGAGTTCCAGCAGGCCTTCGGCTGCCATGCCGGCGATCCGATGGTGATCGCGCCGGAGAAGCGGACGGAGGTCTGGTAGTCCACCCCCGCGGGGAGGCGCCCGGCGCCTCCCCGCCACTCTCTCGATCCGGAGTCCGAACATGAGAAGGCTGCTCCCGCTCCTCGGGATCGCGCTGCTCGCGGTCCTGTGTCCTCCCACCGCCGCCCTCGCCCAGATGCACGGTCCCGATCCCGCCTACATGGACACGACCTGCGGACCCTGCAAGGACTTCTTCCAGTACGCCAACGGCACCTGGGCGGCCACGACGCAGATCCCCGCCTCGTACACGGCCTACGGCGTCGCGCGCGAGGTCTACGACCGCAACCAGGCCGTGCTCCAGCGCCTGCTGGTGCAGTTGGCGGCCACCGCCGACCGGGAGAAGGACCCCGACCAGCGGAAGGTGGGCTGGCTCTACCGGGCGCTGATGGACTCGACCCGTGCCGATCGCGAGGGGCTCGCACCGATGCGCGCCGACCTCGACCGCATCGCCGCCATCCGCACGGTGGCCGACCTCGCCCGCGAGTTCGCGAACGAGAACGGCTACGCCCCGTTCGGCTTCGGCGCCGAGGTGGACCCGAAGGAGAGCGGCCGCAACATCGGCCAGCTCTACCAGGGGGGCCTCGGTCTGCCCGAGCGGGACTACTACTTCCGCACCGACGAGAAGTCGGTGGGGCAGCGCAACGACTACACCGCCCACGTCGCGCGCGTCCTCGTGCTGCTGGGCGAGCCGGCCGCGCAGGCGCGGACCGACGCCGAGAACGTCCTGAAGCTGGAAACGGCGCTGGCCGAGTCCTCGCTCTCCGTCAACGACCAGCGCGACCCGGATCGCATCTACCACAAGCTGACGGTGCGCGAGCTGCAGGCGCTCTGCCCGACGGTGGACTGGGTGTCGTTCTTCGGTACCGCCGGCGTGAAGGTCCTGGCCAACCCGACCGCCGCCCTCGACGTCTCGATCCCGGGCTTCATGCAGCAGCTTGGCGCCCAGCTCACCGCGACGCCGATCGAGACCTGGAAGGCCTACCTGCGCTTCCACACGGTGCGCCCCTACCTGGGTTGGCTGGGACAGGCGGCCTTCGACGAGAACTTCAGCTACGTCAGCCGCCTCACCGGACAGAAGGCGCCGCAGCCGCGCTGGAAGCGCGCCTCCGCCACCGTGGACAACGCGCTGGGCGAGGCGCTGGGCAAGGCCTACGTCGCGGTCGCGTTCCCGCCGTCCTCCAAGACCAAGATGACGGAGCTGGTCAACAACCTGCGGCGCTCGCTGCAGGAGCGCATCGAGACGCGGCCGTGGATGGAGGAGGCCACCAAGAAGCAGGCCCTCGTCAAGCTCGCCGCCACGATCCAGAAGATCGGCTACCCGGACCACTGGCGCGACTACGGCGCCCTGGTCATCGATCCGAAGCTCGACGGCATGACCAACCTGCGCCGGGCGCAGTTGTTCGAGCAGCGGCGTCAGCTTGCCAAGATCGGCCAGCCGGTGGACCGCATGGAATGGCAGATGACGCCGTCCACGGTGGACGCCTACTACAACCCGACCACCAACGAGATCTGCTTCCCGGCGGGCATCCTGCAGCCGCCCTTCTTCGATCCGCAGGCCGACGACGCCGCCAACTACGGCGCCATCGGCGCGGTGATCGGCCACGAGCTGACGCACGGCTTCGACGACCAGGGCCGTCGCTACGACGCGGCCGGCAACCTGCGCGACTGGTGGACCGAGAAGGACGGGAGGGAATTCGAGGCCCGCACCAAGCCGCTGATCGAGCAGTACAGCGGCTACCTGGCGGACGACACGCTGCACCTGAACGGCGAGATGACGCTGGGCGAGAACCTCGGCGACCTCGGCGGCCTGATCGTCGCCTACCACGCCTGGAAGTTCTCGTTGCAGGGCAAGCCGACGCCGCCGAGCATCGGTGGCTTCACCCCGGACCAGCGCTTCTTCCTGAGCTTCGCCCAGCTCTGGCGCACCATGTACCGGCCGGAGCTGGCGCGGCTCCTCGCCCTGACCGACGTGCACTCGCTGCCGCGCTGGCGCGTGTACGGCACGGTCTCGAACGTGCCGGAGTTCGCGCGCGCCTTCGGCTGCCACGCCGGCGACCCGCAGGTGCTCCCGCCCGGGAAGGGCACCGAGATCTGGTAGGACGACGCACGCGGACGACGAGGGGGCCCGGCTCGGCCGGGCCCCTTTCGTCTGCCCGGCGGGGCGACCGCGAGATGTTGCTATTCCGTTGACGCTCCCCCGGCCGGCTGCGTATCGTCTGCGCGCCCCCGCGGAGGCGCGTCCAAGCGGCGCGGATCCCGGCGGAGGCCGCACCGTCGAACCGCAGTCCGGACCTGACGCAGCAGCCAACCGGGAGCACGCATGGGCCATCCGCTATTCGCCAAGAAGCCCCTCGAGCTGTGCCTGGAGGAGATGAAGGGAGAGAACCGCCTGCGGCGCGTGCTCGGCCCGGTGCGGCTCTCCAGCCTCGGGATCGGCGCCATCATCGGCACCGGCATCTTCGTGCTCACCGGCATCGCCGCCCACGACAAGGCCGGCCCGGCGCTCTCCCTCTCCTTCTGCGTGGCCGGCCTGGCCTGCGTGTTCGCGGCCTTCTGCTACGCCGAGTTCGCCTCGATGGTGCCCATCGCCGGCTCGGCCTACACCTACGCCTACGTCACCCTCGGCGAGCTGTTCGCCTGGATCATCGGCTGGGACCTCATCCTCGAGTACGCCGTCGGCTCGGCCACGGTGGCGCACGGCTGGTCGCACTACTTCCAGGACTTCATCGGGATCTTCGGCTGGAAGCTGCCCCAGGCGCTGACCTTCGCCCCCTTCGACTTCGACACGGCGGCGGGGCACTTCGTCAGCACCGGTTCGATCTTCGACCTGCCGGCGATCGTCATCACCGCCGTCGTCACCTGGGTGCTGGTCAAGGGCATCCGCGAGAGCGCGACCTTCAACGCCACCATGGTGGGCATCAAGATCGCCATCGTGCTGTTCGTGATCGGCGTCGGCAGCTTCCTCATCCACCCGGCCAACTGGCACCCGTTCGCCCCGTTCGGCTACGGCGGCATCAGCTTCTTCGGGCGCACGCTGTTCGGCCAGACCGGCGCCGACGGCACCACGCTCGGCATGCTCGCCGGAGCGGCGACCATCTTCTTCGCCTACATCGGCTTCGACTCGGTCTCGACCCACGCCGAGGAGGCGCGGGTGCCGAACCGCGACGTACCCATCGGCATCATCTCCTCGCTGGTGATCAGCACCGTGCTCTACATCGCCGTCTCGGTGGTGCTCACCGGCATGGTCCCGCGCGAGCAGATTGACATCAACGCGCCGGTCTCGCACGCCTTCGCCCAGGCCGGCCTGCCCTGGGCGCAGTTCATCATCTCGATCGGCGCCGTGGCCGGCATCACCTCGGTGTTGCTGGTGATGATGCTGAGCCAGCCGCGCGTGCTGCTGGCCATGGCCCGCGACGGCCTGGTGCCGCGCGAGTTCTTCAGCGCGGTGCACGAGAAGTACCGGACGCCGTGGAAGTCCACGATCCTCACCGGCGCCTTCGTCGCCCTCATGGCGGCGTTGCTGCCGCTGCGCGTGCTGGCCGAGCTGGTGAACATCGGCACGCTGCTGGCGTTCGTCATCGTCTGCACCGCCGTGCTGATCATGCGGGTGACCCACCCCGAGGCCGAGCGGCCCTTCAAGACACCGTTCTTCCCGGCGGTGCCGATCCTCGGCATCCTCACCTGCCTCGTGCTGATGTTCTCGCTGCCGGTCGAGAACTGGTGGCGGCTGATCATCTGGCTGGTGATCGGGTTCGCCATCTACTTCGGCTACGGGCGCTTCCACAGCGTCATGGCGCGGAAACGGTCCGGGACGCCGGACTGAGGCCGCGATGGAGCCCACCCGCGAGTTCCAGCGCGAGCTGAGGCGGCTCGATTCGACGATGATCGTGATCGGATCCATGATCGGATCCGGCATCTTCATCGTCAGCGCCGACATCGCCCGCACCGTCGGCGGCCCCGGCTGGCTGCTCATGTCCTGGGTGGTGGCCGGCGTGCTCACCGTGATCGGCGCGCTCTCCTACGGCGAGCTGGCCGGCATGCTGCCCCGCGCCGGCGGCCAGTACGTCTACCTGCGCGAGGCCTACAACCCGCTGGTCGCGTTCCTCTACGGCTGGACGCTGTTCACGGTGATCCAGACCGGCACGATCGCGGCGGTGGCCATGGCCTTCGCCAAGTTCACCGCCGTGCTGGTGCCCGCGCTGGGCGAGGACGTCGTGCTGTTCGACGCCGGCCTGTTCCAGGTCACCGCCGCGCGGCTGGTGGCGATCGGCAGCATCGTCGTGCTGACCGCGGTGAACCGCCGCGGCCTGCACGGCGGCCGCCTGCTGCAAAACACCTTCACCCTCGCCAAGCTGGCGGCGGTGCTCGGCCTGGTCGCGCTCGGCCTCACGCTCGCGCCCCGCGTGCCCGCCCTCGCCGCCAATCTCCACGACTTCTGGCGCGCCGGCCAGGTGCACGTCAGCGGCGGAGCGGTCGCCTTCGTGCCGCTGGCCGGCCTCGCGCTGTGGAGCGCGCTCGGCGCCTCGCTGGTCGGATCGCTGTTCGCCAGCGTCACCTGGGAGAACATCACCTTCACCGCCGGCGAGGTGGTCGAGCCGCGGCGCACGATCCCCTTCAGCCTCGGCGTCGGCGCCGGGGTCGTGATCGCGATCTACCTGCTGGCCAACGTCGCCTACCTGCGGCTACTGCCGGTGTGGGGCACGCCCACCGCGGCCGACGTGGCCGGGCGCGGCATCCAGTTCGCCACCGCCGACCGCGTCGGCACCGCCGCCGCCACCGCCATGCTGGGCGGCCCCGGCGCGATCCTCATGGCGGTGCTGGTCATGGTCTCGACCTTCGGCTGCAACAACGGCCAGATCCTCGCGGGCGCGCGCGTCTACTACGCCATGGCGCGCGACGGCCTGTTCTTCCGCCGCGCCGGCGAGCTGAACGCGCGGGGCGTGCCGGGCGGGGCGCTGGTGGTGCAGGCGGTCTGGGCCGGCCTGCTCTGCCTGTCCGGCACCTACGGCAACCTGCTCGACTACGTGGTGTTCGCGGTGCTGATCTTCTACATCCTCACCGTGGCCGGGCTGTTCGTGCTGCGCCGCACGCGGCCGGACGCCGAGCGGCCCTACCGCGCCTTCGGCTACCCGGTGGTGCCGGCGCTCTACATCCTGGTCGCCGCGGCGGTGGCCGTGAACCTGCTGATCACCCGGCCCACCTACACCTGGCCCGGGCTCGTCATCGTGCTGCTCGGCCTGCCGGTCTACTTCCTCTGGACGCGGTTCGGGCGCCGCGGCGGCCGCACCGCCGCCTGAGCCCGTACAACGACACGGCCCCGGGGATCACCCCGGGGCCGTTCGTTCTCCGGCGTCTCGCTCAGTCGCCGAAGCAGATCCCCAGTTCGCGGGCGGTGTCGAGGGTGTCGCTGTCGAGCGGCACCGTCTTCATCCGCTGCACCGCCTCCTTGAGCGGCTCGTAGCGCACGGTCGGCGGCGCCAGCGACACCATCACCGCCGACTGGCCCTCGTCGAGCGCCCGCACCGCGGCGGCGCCGAAGCGCAGCGCCACCAGCCGGTCGAAGCTGGTCGGCGAGCCGCCGCGCAGCAGGTGCCCGAGCACGACGGTGCGCGCCTCCTTGCCGGTGCGCGCCTCGAGCTGGTGCGCCAGCCGCTCGCCCACGCCGCCCAGCCGCTCGGCCTGCCCCACCGCCTTGCCCTGCACGACGACGTCGCCGCCGATCTCCTTCGCCCCCTCGGCCACCACCACGATGGTGTAGGTGCGGCCGTTGCGCTGGCGGGTGCGGATGGTCTCGGCGACCTTCTCGACGTCGTAGGGAATCTCGGGGATGAGGATGACGTCGGCGTTGCCGGCCAGGCCCGAGTGCAGGGCGATCCAACCGGCGTAGCGCCCCATGACCTCGACCACCATGATGCGGCGGTGCGAGGTGGCGGTGGTGTGCAGACGGTCGAGGCACTCGGTGGCGAACGACACCGCGGTGTCGAAGCCGAAGGTCATGAAGGTGCGATCGAGATCGTTGTCAATCGTCTTGGGCACGCCGATGACGCGCAGCCCCTTGCGGGCGAGCTGGTAACCGATGGACAGCGAGCCGTCGCCGCCGACGGTGACCAGCGCGTCGAGGCCGGCGGCGTGGAAGCGCTCGACCAGCTCGTCACCGCGGTCCTCCTCGATGTAGGAACCGTCGGACTGCAGCACCGGGAAGTGGATGGGGTTGCCGCGGTTGGTGGTGCCGATGATGGTGCCGCCGAGGTGGGTGATGCCGGCGACCGAGGCGCGGGTGAGCGGCAGGATGCCGCCGTCGGGGTAGGCCTCCGGATCGAGCAGCCCGTTGTAGCCGTCGCGGATGCCGTAGCATTCCCAGCCCTTCTGCAGGGCGGCGAGCACCACGGCGCGGATCACGGCGTTCAGGCCGGGAGCGTCACCGCCCCCGGTGCTGATGGCGATCTTGTGGATCGGCTGAATGGGCACGCGCTTCCCCTCTCCCCGACGACCGGTCATGAGCCTCGATGTTCGCAGTATCGGTCGGGCGGTCGGGAACTGAAGGGGGGGACGCGACCGGGCGACGGCGTCTTCGGCGGGCGCGGGGCTCCCACCGGGTGGTAGAATCGTTGCCGTGATCGGCGTTCCACCCTCGGAGGTTGCACATGCCATCGGCACGTACCGTCCTGATCTACGCCCTTCTGCTCGGCCCCATGACCGTGGGCGTCCGCCCCGCGACCGCGCAGTCGTACCTGCCACTCGCGGTCGGCAACCACTGGGAGTACGCCACCACCGACGGACGCCACGAGACACAGCGGATCTCGGGCACGAAGTCGCTCAACGGGCACACCGTGTACGTGAAGCTCTACGAGGCCAGCTCGGAGAACGAGGGCCTGGAGAACTACTGGACGGAGGATGCCGACGGCAGGCTCCTGCTGCACGGCTTCTGGTTGGGCCTGTCGGGGTGGGGCATCCTGTACGAGCCGCCACTCGTGCTGGCGGACGCTCCGCTCTCGCCGGGCAAGACCTGGACGTGCTCGATGAACCCCTACCGGCTGCCGGAGATGGAGCCGCTCGAGCCGTGGATCGGGCACTTCGAGGTGGTCGAGTCCGGCGAGGTGGAGACGCCGGCCGGGACCTTCTTCGCCTACGGCGTGTCCAACATGCAGCTCGTCGGGATGCTGGCGGAGCGCCGGGTGACGGCGGATGGCAGGGTCGTGCGCCCGGACGGCACTGTCGCCACGGCCTCGGTGCAGGCGACTGACTGGTACAGCCCTGGCCTGGGCGAGGTGCGCTACTACGACTACTACCTGACGGGCTACGGCTTCCCCACGCCGGCGCTCGCCTCGAGCTGGGGCCGCCTGAAGAGCTTGTACCGCTGACGGCCGCTGCGGCCGCAGGCGCAGAGCACGGGGGCGGGGGCCACACGGCCCCCGCCCCTGCCGTCCCGAGTCGCGATCAGCCCGGCGGCCAGCGCAGCGGGCGGCCGCCCAGCAGGTGCACGTGCAGGTGGTAGACCGACTGGCCCGCCTCGGCGCCCACGTTGGTGACCAGCCGCCAGCCCAGCTCGAGGCGCTCCTCGCGGGCCAGCTTCGCCGCCAGCGTGAACAGCTCCTGCAGCATCACCGCGTGCTGCGGGCCGAGGTCGGCCGCCGAGTCGGCGACGTGCTCCTTCGGGATGAGCAGGATGTGGGTCGGGGCCTGGGGGTTGTTGTCGCGGAAGGCGAGCACGTGCGTGGTCTCGCCGACGATCCTGGCGGGCAACTTGCCAGCGGCAATGGCACAGAAGAGGCAATCGGCCAAGGGAGTCTCCTTCGCGGACCGGGATGGTCGCGCCGACGAGCCTACCACCGTGACGCGCGCGTTGCTCGGAGCCGGCCCTCGTGTAGGATGCCCCCGCGAAGCGGCTCCTCGTCCTCGGGATCCTGCTCGTCCTGGCGCTGGCCCTGCTGCGGCCGATGGGCCCCGGCCGCTTCCCCGCGCGGGCCACCCGGCCGCGGGCTACGACGACGCCCTGCGGCGCATCGCGGCGATCGCGGATCGCGACGGCCCCGACATCTCGCCGGAGTGCCGCACGCGGCTGCTGACCCACGGGCGACGCACCGCCCGCGTCGTCGTGCTGCTGCACGGCCTCACCAACTGCCCTGAGCAGTTCCGCCTCCTCGGCGAGCGCCTCTTCGCGCGCGGCGCGAACGTCTACATCCCGCGGTTGCCGGAGCACGAGCTGGCCGACCGGATGAGTCCCGCCCAGGCGGCGCTCGACGCCCCCGCGCTCTGCCGCGCCACCGACGAGGCCGTGGACGTGGCCTGTGGCTTGGGCGACAGCGTGATCGTCGTCGGGCTGTGCATCGGCGGCACGATGGCGACCTGGGCGGGGCAGGAGCGTTCCGACGTCGCGCGCGCCGTGACCATCGCCCCGCTGGTCGGGCTGCGGCGCGCCCCCGGCGTCTTCACGACGCCCGCGATGAACCTCCTGCGGGTGCTGCCCAACCAGTTCATCTGGTGGGACGGCAAGCGGAAGCGGGACCTGCCGGGACCGAAGCACGTCTACCCGCGCTTCTCGACGCGGGCGGTGGCCGAGGGATTGCGGCTCGCCGGCGCGGTCGAGGCCGACGCCCGCCGCGCGCGCCCGGCCGCGGGCTCGATCGTCGTGATCACGGTGGGCAGCGACATCGCGGTGGACAACGGCGCCGTGGCCCGCCTGGTGCGACGCTGGCGCGCGCGGGGCGCAGTGGTCCGGACCTACGAGTTCGCCGCGTGGCTCGGCCTCAACCACGACATCGTGGACCCCGAGCAGGTCGGCGGGAACCCGCCGCTCGTCTACCCGGTGCTTCTCGACCTCATCGCGCCCTGATCGCCCCAGGTCCAGCTAGACCGCAGGAGGAGGCCACCGGTGCGAGGGCCGGCGGGCGCAGCACTCGGTGACAGGGGCCACCCCACCAGCGGCAGCGGCTTGGCACCACCCCACGACTGCGTGCGACCTGCGATCACTTCACCACGATCATCTTGCGCGTGGCGCTGTGGCCACCGGCCTCCAGCCGGTACAGGTACATCCCCGGCCGCCACCCGC
>CAYNPF010000009.1:0-20230 GCA_964398895.1 uncultured bacterium | reverse complement strand
CGCCGGCTTCGTGCCGAAGGTGCTGCGCCCCGAGCTGCTCGACGAGATCGTCACGGTGACGACCGAGGCGGCGTTCGACACGGCGCGGCGGCTGGCCCGCCAGGAGGGCATCATGGTCGGCATCTCCTCCGGCGCGGTCACCTGGGCGGCGATGCAGGTGGCGAAGCGGCCGGAGATGGCGGGCAAGCGCATCGTCGCCATCCTCGCCAGCCACGGCGAGCGCTACCTCTCGACCCCGCTGTTCGAGTTCCCCGACGAGGAGCCGGCCGGCCGCTAGCCCGGCGGCGGGAGGCGACATGCTTCGCGTGGTCGAGGACGTGCGGACCATCCGCAGCAAGGACCCGGCGGCTCGCGGCACGCTGGAGATCCTGCTGTGCTACCCGGGGCTGCACGCGCTCGGCTGTCACCGGCTCGCCCACCGGCTGTGGCGATGGCGGCTGCCGCTGCTGCCGCGCCTGCTGTCGCACCTCTCGCGCTTCTTCACCGGCATCGAGATCCATCCCGGGGCGACGATCGGCCGGCGCGTGTTCATTGACCACGGGATGGGGGTGGTGATCGGCGAGACCACGGTGGTGGGCGACGACTGCCTGATCTACCAGGGCGTCACGCTGGGCGGCACCAGCACCAGCCGCGGCAAGCGCCACCCGACGCTGGAGGAGCACGTGGTCGTCGGCTCGGGCGCCAAGGTGCTCGGCAACATCGTCATCGGGCACCACTCGCGCGTGGGCTCGGGCTCGGTGGTGGTGAAGTCGGCGCCGCCGCACTCGACCATCGTCGGCATCCCCGGCCGCGCCATCGAGGAGGCGGTGGACGAGGAGTCGCGGCCCGGGCACGAGCTGGAGCACAACCGCATCCCCGATCCCACCGCGCGCGCCATCACCGCGCTGCACGAGCAGGTCGGCTCGCTGGCCCGCCAGGTGGCGGAGCTGCGGCAGCAGCCGGTGTTCGTCGCGGTGCCCCGCGGTCTCACCGCCGAGCAGGTCGAGCAGGCGTTCCGCTCGATGAGCGAGCCGGCGGAGGAGCCGCGCGGCGACGGCGCGTCGGATCCGGGCGCCGGGATCTGACGCCGCCGCGCTTCAGCGGGGCCCCTCGCGGTCCTCGTCCTCGGCGGTGACGACGATGCCGGGCTCGCCGCCCCGCGGGCAGAAGTGCTCGCAGGCGCCGCAGCCGATGCAGCGTTCGGGCTCCACGTGGGCCTGCCGCACCGTCACGCGGCGGCCCCGGGCGTCGAAGACCTCGGCTGGCACCAGGCGGATCGCCCGCGGCCGGACGGGGCAGCGCTCCGCGCACGCCGTGCACTCGATGCCGTCCGCCCAGGTGTAGCAGCGGTTCCGGTCCACCACCGCGGTGCCGAGCTTGAACTCGCGCTTGCGCTCCAGCGTCAGGCGCTCGAGCGCCCCGGTGGGGCAGGCGCCGGTGCAGCGCTGGCAGGCGTCGTCGCAGTATCCGGCCCGCGCGTCCAGCACCGGCGTCCACAGCCCCTCGAGGCCGGCCTGCAACAGCGCCGGCTGGACGAACCGCGTGGGGCAGGCGGCGACGCACTGGCCGCAGCGGGCGCAGCGGGCGAGGAAGTCGCGCTCGCCGCGTGCTCCCGGCGGACGCAGGAAGCCGTGGCGGTCCGCGGCGCGCCCGGCGAGCGAGACGGGCGGCAGCGCGGCGGCGACCAGGCCGAGCGCGGCGGTGCCGAGCACGCGCCGGCGGCCGAGGTCGAGCGGCGTGCGCTCGGACCGCCGTGGCGGGCCGAAGTGCACGGTGACGCCCTCGCGCGGGCAGTCGGCGGCGCAGTGCAGGCAGACGGTGCACTCGGACTTGCGGTACCCGTCGCCGGGATCGCCGTCGTAGGTGCAGCGCCGGGCGCAGGAGCGGCACGACGCGCAGCCGTTGGCCGCTTCGAGCCGCAGCAGGCCGAAGCGGGCGAGCAGGCCGAGGAGAGCGCCGAGCGGGCAGATGACGTTGCAGAAGAAGCGCCGCCGCCAGGCGTTGAGCGCGAGGACGATGACGAACAGCGCGCCGAGGAGGATCGGCTGGGCCGCGACCGGGGCGGCGGCGCCGGTGAGCCCGCGCAGCGGCGCTTCGATCGCCGGGTTCACGGCCGCGGCCAGGCTGCGGGTGAGCAGGGCGAAGGGGTCGAGCCAGCCCGCCAGGTTCAGGCCGGCGAGCGCGGCGACCAGCAGCGCGATCAGCACCAGGTACTTCACGCGCAGCCAGCGGGGCTCCGGACGGTGACGGCGGCGGAAGCCGCCGAGCATCGAGGCGGAGAAGCGCTGCAGCGCGCCGAACGGGCACGCCCAGCCGCAGAAGGAGCGGCCGAGCAGCAGCGCGCTCACCACCGGGACGAGGGCGAGCAGCGCGACCAGCGGCACGGCGTGCGCGGCCGCGAGGTTCACCAGCAGGAGCAGGGGATCGAGCAGGAAGAAGACGCCGCGGGCCACGGTGTACGGCAGCCGCGGGTGCCCGGCGGCGAGCAGGAGCGCGACGAAGCCGACGAGGCCGAGCACCTGCGTGGCGACGCGCACGCGCTGCAGGCGGCGGGCGGTGATCGCGCGCATCAGAGCACCGGTCCGTTCGCCAGCGCCAGCCGCGCGCCCCGCGCGAGGTGCGGGTAGCCGACCGGGTAGGCGGGCAGCCGGTCGGTGATGACCTTCTCGAGCCTGGCGTCGCGCCGGCCGCTCACGAGGAAGCGCGTCTCCTCCTCGGTGAACTCGCCCAGGCTCTCCACCGGCCGGAGGTGGTCGCGGTTGGCGGGACAGGTGTACTGGCAGCGCAGGCAGCCGATCAGCGTGTGGTGCGCGCGGGCCGGGAGCCAGGCGGGGAAGGGATCGTCCAGCTCGTTGTAGAGCGGCAGGCAGCGGCCGGCGTCAATGGTGAAGTGGCGGCCGGAGAACGCCCCGGTGGGACAGGCGCGGGCGCAGATCGAGCAGCCGCGGCACCGGCGCATCATCCGCAGGGGGCGCCAGTGGTCGGGCAGCTCGCAGTCGGTCCAGTAGCCCCGCAGCCCGTGGAAGCTGCCGAAGCCCTCGACGAAGGCGATGTTGTTGCGGCCGTATTCCGCCAGCCCGCTGCGCACGGCGACGGTCTTCAACGGCAGCCGCAGGCGCTGGCGCAACTGACCACGGCGCCCGTCCAGCACGTCGTGGCGGACGCGATCCTCGATGTCCCGGCCGGAGAAGCCCTGCATCGCGTAGCCGCTGGGGATGAGGACGTCGCGCGGCGCGCCGTTGACGTGGAAGCGCACCGAGCAGATCCGGTCCCGGGTGGAGACGAGGATCACCGAGCGCGCCTCGGGCATCTCCTGCGGCGGCGCGAAGCGGAACCCGGAGATGTACCTGCGGAAGGTGGCGTTCGAGGTCAGGGCGTGCCGGCGGTCGAGCCCGGCGAACCAGTCCTTCAACTCGGGCAGGTGGCGGACCGAGAAGGTGCTGTAGCGGCAGTCGAGCGCCGGAGCCGCGGGCGCGGCTGGCGCGGCCGGCCGGCGTATCGGCGCGGCCAGCGCCTCCGGGCCGGCGAGGCAGAGCAGCGCGCCGGCCGAGGTCATCACCCGCAGGAACTCGCGGCGATCGGGCCGCGATGGCTCGTGTTCCATGGTCTTCTCCGGTGGCGCCCGTCCCACCGTCCCGATGCTCCGCCGCGGGCGCGGCGACCCGCAACGTGCGCGCGACGAACGCGGCAAGCCCGGCTGTGGGCGCGCCGCGCCGCCGGTGCGAACGCAAGAGGGGCGCCGGTCCGCTGACCGACGCCCCTCGACGCCCCGCGTCGCCGCTACCTCTTCAGCCCCTCCTGCACCTTGTAGGGGGGCCGCGGCGCCCAGTGCCTCGGGTTGCGGGCCAGCTCGTCGAGCGCCCACTGGATGGCCCGCTCGAGCTGCGGGTCGTGACCGGCCACCATCTCGCCGGGGGTGTTCTCGACCTCGATGTCCGGGTCCACGCCGTGGTTCTCGATCACCCACTGGCCGCTGACCGGGTCCCACATGCCGAAGTCCGGCAGCGTGACCACGCCGCCGTCCACCAGCGGCAGGTTGTGGCTGATGCCGACCAGCCCACCCCAGGTGCGCATGCCGATGACCGGGCCGATGCCCAGCTCGCGGAAGTAGTAGGGGAAGGCGTCGCCGCCCGAGCCGGCGTACTGGTTGATGAGGATGCACTTGGGTCCGTCAATGGCCGTGGAGGGCGTGCGCCGGTCGTCGCCGTCGCGCGTGGACCACTTGGCCAGCGTGGTGCGGCGCAGCCGCTCGGTGAAGAAGTCGGGGATGTAGCCGCCGCCGTTGAAGCGCTCGTCCACGATGATCCCCTGCCTGTCCACCTGCGGGTAGTACTGCTTGCTGAACTCCTGGATGCCCTCGGTCGAGGTGTTGGGCACGTGGATGTAGGCGATGCGGCCGCCGGTGGCTCGCGCCACCCGCTCGCGGTTGCCGTCCACCCAGGCGGTGTAGCGGAGCGACATCTCGTTCCGGATGGGCTTCACCGTGTAGGTCCGCGCCTGCGGGTCGGTGGCGGAGCGGCCGACCGTGATGCGCGTCTGCCGCCCGACCGTGCCGACGAAGGCGGCGAAGACGTTCTCGGGGGCGCGCACCGGCCGGCCGTTCACCTCCAGCAGATAGTCGCCCTCCTGCACCCGGATGCCGGGCATGCCGAGCGGGGCCTCGACGTCGGAGTTCCAGTCGCGCGCGCGGTAGATGCGCTGGAAGCGGTACCGGCCGCTGGCGGCGTCCAGTTCGAAGTCGGCGCCGAGCAGGCCGACGTCCACGCGCGGCGCGCGGGGCGCGTCGCCGCCGCCGACGTAGGCGTGCGAGGTGGACAGCTCGCCCTGCAGCTCGCCGAGGACGTAGCTGAGATCGGCGCGGTGGGCGACGTAGGGCAGCAGCGCGCGGTAGCGCTCGCCCACGGCCGGCCAGTCGAGGCCGCCCATGGCCGGGTCGTAGTAGAAGTCGCGCTCGAGCCGCCAGGCTTCGTCGAACATCTGCCGCCACTCGCGGCGGGGATCCACCAGGGTCATGAGCTGGCCGGTGGCGAGCTTGCCGTCGCCGACCTTCTTGCCCTCGGCGACATCCACGATGCCGTAGGTGTCGTGCGACTTGTAGAGGAGCTTGCCGCCGTCGCGGGACAGGGCGCCCGCGGCGTCCACGCCGGAGATGACGGTCTTGACCTCGCGCTTGTCGAGATCGAGGTAGCGGAAGGTGCCGGTGCCGGCCTCGTCGCTCTCGGGATCCTCCGGGTCGAGGGCGAAGAAGACCAGCTTGCCCGTGAAGGCGGAAACGCCGGCGTAGCGGCCGGCCGGCACCGGCAGCTCGGCGACGCGCCCGCCGATCCCGTCCAGGGCGATCGTCACCGGCTTCGGCCCGTCGGGCTTCGCGGCCGCGGTCTTGCCGCCCTTGCCCGCCGTCGCCGTCTTGCCGGCGCCCGCCTCGTCCTTCTTCGCCTCGCCTGTCTCCTCGTCGCTCTGCGGGGGGGCCGGGGTGAGCAGCGTGTCGCGCAGGGCGAACGCGTAGATCTTGTCGGTGGCGCTGAACTGGAAGTTGAGCTCGAAGGCGCCGTACTGCGGATCGAGTGTGCGGCGCGAGACGAAGTAGAGGTAGTCGCCCGCCGGGTCGAAGGCCGGCGAGTAGTCCTCGGTCATGCCGTTGGACAGCGTGGTCACGGCGCCGTCGAGGGCGTAGAGCTGGAGTTGCTGGAGCTGCGCGGCGTTCGGCCGGCTGTAGGCCAGCCACCGCGAGTCGGGCGCCCAGGCGTAGTCGTGGATCTCGCCGTCGTCGCTCTTGTCCACCCGGACCGTCCGGCCGGTGGCCACGTCGCACCACCACAGCGTGCCGGTCTTGTCGGCGAAGGCCAGCTTCTTCGAGTCCGGCGACCAGCGCGGTGCGAAGCGGAAGGTATTGGCCCCGCGGGTCACCTGCCGCGGGGGCGTGCGGCCGTCGCTGCCGGTCACCCAGATCTCGTACTCGCCGGTCTGGTCCGACAGGTAGGCGATCCAGCGGCCGTCGGGCGACCAGGCCGGGTCGCGCTCGCGTGCCCCGGGGGTGCCGAGCAGCAGGCGGGGATCGCCCTTCTCGGCCGGCACGGTGAACAGGTCGCCGCGCGCCGCGAACACCGCCCGCTTGGCCGAGGGTGACAGGTCGAGGTCGGTGATCCACGCCGAGACGTTGCGGTATTCGGCCCGCGTGGCCGGCTTGTCGTCGGGGACCAGCACCTGGAGCCGGTGCGCCTGCTCGTCGGGCAGGTCGAGGACGTAGAGGTAGCCGCCGTTCTCGAAGACGATGGCGTCGGAGCCGAGGCTCGGCCACTTCACGTCGTACTCGTCGAAGTGCGTGACCTGGCGGTGGGTCTTCCGGTCGAGGTCGTAGGCCCACAGGTTGGCGGTGCGACCGCCGCGGTCGGAGGCGTAGTAGATCGTGCTCCCGTGCCACATCGGCCACTCGTTGGGCCCGGGCCAGTCGGTGATCTTCTCGCCGCTGTTGCGGCCGAAGTCGTAGACCCAGATCTGCGGCGCGTCACCGCCGCGGTAGCGCTTCCAGGTGCGGTTGTCGTAGGCGGGCGAGACGTAGGCGATCCGGGAGGCGTCGGGCGAGAGCGAGGCGTAGCCGCCGGAGGGCAGCGGCAGCGCCTCCTCGAAGCCGCCCTGCGCCGGCACGCGGAAGAAGCGGTCGAGCCGCGACACGGCGGCGTTGCGGCTCGAGCGCAGCAGGATGGACCGGCCGTCCGGGTACCACTCCGCCACCTGGTCGGGCGCCGGGTGCCAGGTGAGTCGCACGGGCTCGCCGCCCTCGGTGGGGACGACGTAGGCGTCGGTGTTGCCGTCGTACTCGGCGGTGAAGGCGATGCTCCGTCCGTCGGGCGAGAACTTGGGGAACAGCTCGGAACCCTCGTGCGAGGTGAGCCGGGCAGCGACGCCGCCGGCGCGCGCGACCGTCCACAGGTCGCCGGCGTAGACGAAGACGATCCGGTCCCCCTGGATGTCGGGCTGGCGGAGCAGGCGGCACTCCTCGAGCGCCGCCACCGGGGCGGCGCCGCGCAGGAGTGCGATCAGGACGAGACCGAGGACGGCGGCGTACGGGGACGGCCGCATGGGGGAGCCCTCCTTCGAGGTGATGGGTGAGACGGATTCGGGGCGCCCCATCCTCCGTCGCAACCCGCGGCGCCGCAAATGGCCGGAGCGGTCGGGCCCGCGGGCTGCCGCGGCGACGTCCAGATCAGGGTTGGCGACGTACTCCGTTGCCGGGCAGTCCGTTGCGGCCCAATCCCTGGACGGCCGTGACGGCGCCGCGTGCTCAAGCGCGGCTGATCTCCTGCCGATAACGCACTGGACCATCTGTGGATAGGGCTGTCCCAGGGAGCGGGCCGATCATGTCCCTCAGCACCCGATCGGAACACGACAGCGAGGAGGTCGTTCGCACGCCCGAGCAGGAGGCGGCGGTGCGTGCGGCCGAGGTGTGGGTGAATCACCTGGCCCGCACCCTGAAGACCTGTCGCCTCTACGACGCGAACAACCCCACCGTCATCCGCTTCCGCGAGGAGCTGGCGCAGGCGCTGGCCCACACCCTCGAGGAGCACGGCCCCCTCACGCTCGAGTTCACCTCGGACGACGTGCTCTGCGACGGCGTCTCCCTCTACCCGGCGCGCTCCCGCGACGACAACCTCGCGCTGGCCTTCTACCGCGACGGTGTCCACACGCTGACCTTCTCCCCGGGCATCGAGCCCGCCGAGGTCGAGGGCTTCCTCGACGCGGTGCTGTTGGTCACCGGTCAGAACGCGGGCGAGAACGACCTCGTCACCCTGCTGTGGGAAGCGCACCTGCCCAACCTCGACATGGATTACGTGCCCGCCGAGGGCGACGTGGGCATCGGCGACGCGGTCGAGGGGGAGGACGTCGTGCCCTGGCCGCAGCCGGGGGCGGCCGACGAGGAGGCGGCGGCGGCGCTGGCGGTGGACGGGGAGGAGGTCGCGGCGGACGTGGGCGAGGATCGCTCCGACGACTGGGCCCTCGGCGACCTGACCACCGAGGTGGAGGCCGGCTTCGCCGAGCTCGAGTCCCTGGCCGGCGGCGAGATGGAGCGCTTCCGCGCCGAGTACGAGGCCGAGCACGCCGTGTCCACCACCACGGCGACGATCGCCATCGCCAGCGCGTTCCTGCACGCCGGGGCGGAGGCGGCGGACCGCGCCGAGCTGGCCCGCTTCCTGCCGCGCGTGCTGCGGCAGGCGGTCGTGGCCGGGGCGTGGACCGAGGCGCGGCACTGCCTGGCGCTGCTGCGCCGCTGCGGTCGCCACTCCGAGTGGTCGGTGGAGAGCTTCACGCAGGAGCTCTTCCAGCCCGTCTCGGTCGGTGCCGTGGCGGAGAAGCTCGACCAGCAGGAGGTGTCGGTCCTCGACGAGTTCGTCGCGCTGGCGCGCGACCTCGGCGATCCAGCGGTGGACTGGCTCAACCTGGCGCTGGCGGAGAGCCAGCAGCGGCGCACCCGCCGCGCGCTGGCCGAGGCCATCGCCTCGTTGTGTCGCGACGATCCCGAGCGGCTCGCGCCCTGGCTGGCCGACCCGCGCTGGTACGTCGTGCGCAACATCGTGCACATCCTCGGCTGGATCGGCGGCGAGCGGACCATCGGTCTGCTCGAGACGGCGATGCGTCACTCCGAGCCGCGGGTGCGGCAGGAGGTGGTGGCGGCGCTCGGCCAGGCCGGCCTCGAAAAGGCCCGCCCGCTGCTGCTCGGCATGCTCGACGGCGCCGACGCGCGGCTGTTCTGCTCGGTGCTGCACCAGCTCGCGGTCGAGCGCGACCCGCGCACGGCGACGGTGCTGATGCGCCACCTGCTCGACCCGGACTTCGAGCAGCGCCCGCTCGAGGTGCGGCGCGCGATCTACTCGGCACTGGCGGCCACCGGTGGCGACGAGGTGCTGGCGGACCTGGAGCTGGAGCTGCACAAGGGCAACTGGTTCTCGCGCTACCAGGAGGCGCACCGGCAGGCGGTGGCGCGCTGCATCGCGCGCATCGGCACGCCGCTGGCACGGACCGTCCTCGAGCGCGGGGGGCGCTCGAAGCGCGCGCCGGTGCGCAAGGCCTGCCTCGACGCGCTGGGCGGGGGGAACGCCGATGACTGACGACGCGCCGATTCCCGGGCCGGATCGCACCGGTGACGCCGAGAGCTCGCGCCTGCTGGAGCTGGGGCCGCAGCTCCTGACGCGCTTTTCGGCGCTGCTGCGCACCGCGCGCACCCACGACGTCACCAACCAGGCGTTCCGTCGCCAGCTCCAGGACTTCCTCGAAGTGCTCCATCCCGCGCTCGAGGAGGAGGACGAGGTCGCCCTCGCCGCGGTGGCCGACTACTTCTACCTGAACGGCGTGCGACTGCGGGCCAGTGCCAGCGTGCTGACCACCTATCACACGTTGCTGTCGGAGTTCGAGCGCCGCGAGATCGGGGGCCTGCGCTTCCTCCACGGGGTCACGCCGGCCGAGACCGAGCGCTTCCTCCAGCTCTTCATGGCCGCCGAGGACGCCAGCCTGGCGGCGCGGCTGCCGGAGGCGGTGGCCGAGGCGAGCATCGAGCACATCCTGCTGGTGCCCGTCGGGGAGCTGGAGCAGGACGATCTCCACCACGGTCTCGACGAGGCCCCCGGACACGCCGGCGAGCGGGGGCGCGCGCGCAAGGTGTTCTGGCGCGCCGTGCTGGGCACCAAGCGGATCGTGGTGCGCGCGGCGCAGAGCGGGCGGCCCGACCTGCGGCAGGCCAAGCGCCTGGTGCAGCCGGTGGTGGACAGCATCATGAAGAACGAGTACTCGATCGTCGGCCTGACCGCCCTCAAAGAGCACGACGAGTACACCTACGCCCACTGCGTGAACGTCAGCGTGCTCTCGGTGAGCATGGGACAGGCGCTGGGCCTGCCGCGGCAGGCGCTCGCCGACCTCGGCGTGGCGGCGCTGCTCCACGACATCGGCAAGGTGGCGGTGCCCGGCGACGTGCTGCGCAAGCCCGCGCGGCTGACCACCGACGAGTGGAGCTACATCCAGCGCCACCCGCTCGAGGGCGTGAAGATGATGTTCCGCATGCCGGGTCTGACGCCGCTGGCGCTCGACGTCATGCGTGTCTGCCTGGAGCACCACATGAACTTCGACGTCACCGGCTACCCGGAGATCGAGCACGAGTGGGCGCAGGCGACGATGACGCGCATCGTGGCCGTGGCCGACTGCTTCGACGCCATGACCGCGCACCGCGCCTATCACCGCCGGGCGCGCACGCCGTTCGAGGGGCTCCAGTACCTGCTCGGGCCCGCCCGGGTGCAGTTCGATCCGGCGGTGCTGTGGTCGCTGGTGCGCACGGTCGGTCTCTACCCGGCGGGCTCGATGCTGCTCACCGAGTCGAACCACGTCGTGCTGGCGATCAGCCCGAACCCCGCCGATCTGCGCCGGCCGGTCTGTCGGGTGCTGGTGCGCCCCGACGGCACCCCGTTGCCCGAGGATGTCGAGGAGCTGTGGGACCCGATGCCGGTGCACGAGAGCGTGCGCCGCGTGCTGCGTCCCGAGGACACCTCGATCGACACCCAGGAGCGGATCGCGGCGTAGACGGGGCGCGGCCAGCCCGCGTCCGGAAATCCGAAGGGGGAACCCGCCCCTCGGCGGATCCCCCCCGGATCGTGAGTCCGCTGCGCGGCTCTGGACGCTCCCCAGCTCCCGCCACGCCCGTCCGGACCCACTAGCCCCGACGGTTCACGAGCCCGCGACCGCGGTCATCTCACGTCGCCGCGACGCGGAGCCCGAACCGTTCGGGCCGGCTCGTGCGACTCAGTCGTCCCACGCCTCGTACGGCGGCTCGTCGCCGCGCTCGTCCCCGCGCTCGTCAACGAGCACCCGGTCGTCCCCGGTGATCCAGCGGCCGTCGCACCAGCGCACCGTGTCCACGCAGCGTCCGCTGCAGGCCTCCACGACCTCGGCCGTGCGCGGGTGGTGGTGCCGGGCGAGATGGTCCTCGTAGCGCGCGAGCGAACCGAAGGTCTCGCGGCAGTATGGATCGTAGTAATCGTAGCCGGCGGTGCACGGCGGCGGCGGGGCCGGCTGGGAGTTCGACAGGACGGCGCCCAGCACCAGGCCGCCGAGAAAGCCGACGACCGCGCCGGCGTCGGAGTGCCGCTCGATGATGACGGGGCCGTGCCAGTGGCCGTCGCGGTCGCGGTGACGGCGGCCGGCCTCGGCGGTCGGCGCCAACAGGCTGGTCGCGAGCGCCACCGCGAGCAGCACGACGGTTCCGCGGTTCAACGTCCGGTGCATGTCCATCGTCCCCTCCGCTGGAAGTTCGTGATCGTCGTCGCGGGGAACGAACAGCACGCCGTGTGCCATGGCAGGATCCTGACAAGCGCCACGGTGGGGCAACGGCTTGCGGGGACGAAGCGGCGGTGGCGCCGCGCGCGGGCTGTGGCGGAGCCGCCACAACGGGCGCCGCGGTGCCGCGGTGGGGGACCGGCTCGCGCGCTACGGCGCTTCGCGCCACTCCACGCGCAGGCCGGGCTCGACGCTGACCGCGTCGAGGTTCCAGTTCCAGGCCTGCAGCACCTCGCCCGACGGCTCGAGCCACAGCACGCCCACCTCGGGGTGCCGGCGGGCGTAGTCGGCCGCGCCGTCGCGCCCGAGCACGCGCAGCGCCTCGGCGATCGCGCGCACCTCCGGGATCGCGGCGCCGACCACCGTCACCGAGCCGTCGCCGCCGGGGCGACGGCCGGTGCGGGGATCGAACAGGTCGCGGTCGGCGATTCCCCCGGCGGTGGCCACCGCGGCGTTCGAGACGCGCAGGTGCATCGCGGGGCCGTCGGCGTCGGGGCGGGGGACCGTCACCGACCAGGCCTCGTAGCCGGTGAAGGTGACGAGCTCGCCGGGCAGCTCGAGGCGCGCCCGGGCGATGCCGCGCTCGCGCAGCACGGTCGCGGCGCGCCCCAGCACCCGGCCGCGGGCGACGGCGTCGAGGGCCAGCTCCATGCCGGGGCGGCGGAAGCGCACGGTGCGACCGCCCGGTTCGAGCAGGAGCAGCCGCCAGCCGACGAGTTGACGGGCGTTGGCCAGCGCGAGCGGGTCGGGCTCGGCGGGAAGGGCACGGGCCCGCAGCCGCGCCAGCGGGCCGGCGGTCGGATCGTAGGCGCCGTCGGTGGCGGCGGATACCGCGAGGGCCGCGTCCAGCACGGCGTAGAGGTCCGGAGAACAGGCGAATCGTTCCGCGCCAGCCGCGGCCTGGAGCCGGTCCAGTTCGCCGCCGGCGCCGGTGGCGAGGTCGGTCGCCAGTTGCGTCGCCGCCTCGAAGGCCGCGGCGATCGCGTTGCGGGTGCCGGCCGGGTCCTGCAGATCGCCGCGGGCGGCGGCCCGGATGGTCAGGCTCCCGAGCGGCAGCGGGCGCGACAACTCGGTCTCCGGCCCGGTGGCGGTGGCCAGCTTCGTGTTTCGCGCCGACGTCTTCGCGGCGTGGGCGACGGAGCCGCTGGCGAGGGCGGCGAGCAGCAGAACGACGACGAACGCGCGGGCTTGCGACCGGACCGGTCTCATGGATGGGATCCTCCCGCGGAGAGCATCGGCAGATCGGGGCCCGGAGTCCAGCGGGCGGATCGGCGGGCGGATCAGCCGCCGCGGCGCGGGCGGGTGGGTGGCTCCGCGCGGGGCGTGCGGGCGGCGCGGGGGACGCGTCCGGCCGCGCCCAGTTCGCGACGCAGGAGGAACTCGATCTGGCCGTTGAGGCTGCGCAGGTCGTCGGCCGCCCAGCGCTGCAGGGCGTCGAGAACCTCGGGGGGCAGCCGGAGCAGGAAGGGCTTGCGCTCGGCCATGGCTCATCCCCGCCGCGGGGCGCCGCGGAACGGCGCCCCCGGTCCGGAACGCGGGACGATCGTGCGCACCGCGTCCCTCTACTGGTACAGCGAGCCGGTGTTGACGACCGGCTGGGTGTGCCGGTCGCTGCACAGCACGACCAGCAGGTTGCTGACCATGGCGGCCTTGCGCTCGGCGTCGAGCTCGACGATCTGCCGCTGGGCCAGCTCGGCCAGCGCCATCTCCACCATGCTCACCGCGCCCTGCACGATGCGCGAACGCGCGGCGATCACCGCGCCGGCCTGCTGGCGCAGCAGCATGGACTGGGCGATCTCCGGTGCGTAGGCGAGGTGGCTGATGCGGGCCTCGATGACCTCGACGCCGGCCTGGGCGAGGCGGTCCTGGATCTCCTTCTTCAGCAGCTCGGCGATCTCGCCGGTGTTGCCGCGCAGTGAGAGGACGCCGTCCTCATGCGCGTCGTAGGGATGCAGCGTGGCCAGGTTGCGGACCGCCGCCTCGCTCTGCACGTGCACGAAGTTCTCGTAGTTGTCCACGTGGAAGACCGCTTCGGCGGTGTCCACCACCCGCCACACCACCACCGCGGCGATCTCGATCGGGTTGCCGTCGTGATCGTTGACCTTGAGCTTGGCGCTCTCGAAGTTGCGCACGCGCAGCGAGACGCGGCGCCGGTTGGTGAAGGGGTTCACCCACCAGAAGCCGGGATCGCGCAGCGTGCCCAGGTAGGTGCCGAAGAGCTGCACCACCTGGCCCTCGTTGGGGTTCACGACCTGGAGCCCGGCCATGCACACGATGCCCGTGACCAGCGCGATCAACGAGACGATCAGGCCGGGGACGTTCTCGCAGCGGATCGAGGCGATGAGCCCCCCGATGGACAGCACCAGGACCACGACGAGCACGAGCAGGGCGACCCACCCCGACGCGGCCGGCATCTTCTTCTCGCGGAACATGGCTCCTCCTTTCGCGATGTCAGTATGATATCACCACGATAGCCTGACGGTCAAGGGGGTGCCGGACCGGGGAGCGGCGGGGCGGCGCCGGCCGGCTAACGCCGGGTCAGCGCCTCGATCAGGGCCCGGTGGGCGGGCCAGCGCGCGACGAGCTCCGCGCGGAGGCCCAGCTCGAAACCGCCGACCTCGTAGGCCGGGGCCATGGTCGTGCCGAGCAGGGCCCAGCTCCCGCCGGGCGCGAGCCGGGTGCCCTGCCAGGCGCCGGCCGGCACCACCGCGAGCGGTCGCTCGCCGGCGGCGAGGTCGCCACCCAGGCGCAGCACGCGCGCGTCGTCGCCGGGGCCGAGCTGCAGCATCTCCACCGGGTCGCCGAGGTAGAAGTGGAAGACCTCCTCGGCGTCGAGCCGGTGCAGCGCCGAGAAGCCCCGCGGCTCGACGAGGTAGTAGATGACGGAGGAGAGAGCGCGCGTCGTCCCGGGCAGGACGAGAGGTGAGCGGTGGGCCTCGGCGAACCAGCCGCCCTCGTGCGGGAGCGGCCGCAGTTGCAGCAGTCGGCGGATCTCTTCGGCGGTGGGCATCGCGCGATCTCCGGGTGGGGCGTGCGCCGAGAGGATAGCAGACGCGCTATGATGCGCCCGCCGGCATCGCGTCGGCGGAACGGGGGAGGGATGGCCTACCGCAGGGAGTTGGAGCAGGGCAGCAGCGTGTGGCTCGACTGGCGTCGCGGCGGCATCGGTGCCTCCGACGCGCCGGTCATCATGGGCGTGTCCCCCTGGATGGACGCCGAGACGCTGTGGCTCGAGAAGACCGGTCGCCAGTCGGGCCGGCCGTCCAGCTTTGCCATGCGGCGCGGGCAGATCCTCGAACCGCAGGCGCGGGCCCTCTACATCCAGCGCACCGGCATCCACGTCGCGCCGCTGTGCCTCGAGCATGGCGAGCGCCGCTGGATGCGCGCCTCGCTCGACGGCATCAGCGACGACGGGAGCGTCGTGCTGGAGGTGAAGTGCCCGGGCGCGGCGGACCACGCCGTGGCGCAGCGCGGCGCCGTGCCGCCCAAGTACGTTCCCCAGTTGCAGCACCTGCTCGCCGTCGCCGGCGCGCCGGTCTGCCACTACTGGTCGTACCGCGACGGCGAGGGTGCGCTGGTCGAGGTGGCGCCGGATCCCGCCTACGCCGCCCGCCTGGCCGAGCGCGAGGAGGAGTTCTGGCGCCTGGTCGTCGAGGATCGGCGGCCGTGCGCGGGAATCCGCGGCTGACGACCGCGCATCGAAGCGTTGTCAGGGAAACGTCCGGGACGGACGTTGCGCAATCCCGGGAAGCGGTCTAGCTTCGCGTTCGTCCACGCGCCCGGCGTCGGGCTGTCGCCTCCCACTCCATGAGGTGTCCATGTCCACGGTCCGCACGCTCACCCTCGCCGACGCCGCCTGGCCCGGCGATTCCATCCTCCGCGACGTCGCGCTGATCGCCGGCGCGAGCCTGGTGACGGCCGCGGCCGCGCAGGTCGCCCTGCCGCTGCCGGGTTCGCCGGTGCCGCTCTCGGGGCAGACCTTCGCCGTGCTGCTCACCGGTGCCGTGCTTGGCGCGCGGCGCGCGTTCCTGGCGCAGCTCCTCTACCTGATCGAGGGTGCGACGGGCCTGCCCGTCTTCGCCGGCGGGTTGGGCGGGGCCTGGTTGCTGGTCGGACCGACGGGCGGCTACCTCGCCGCCTTCCCGGCGGCGGCCGCCCTCACCGGCGCGTTGGCCGGGCGAGGCTGGGACCGCCGTTTCGTCACCACCGGGATCGCGATGCTGCTGGGCAGCGCCGTGATCCTGCTCGGGGGCGCGGCCTGGCTCGCGCGCCTGCTGCCGGTGCCGCAGGCGCTGGCCGTGGGCGTGTGGCCGTTCGTGCCCGGGGACGTGCTGAAGGCCGTGGCCGCGGCGCTGGCGCTGCCGGCCGCCTGGCGCATCGGGCGGCGGTGGACGGCGCGCGACGAACGGGGCGCTTGAGCGCGGCCGGGCGCGGCCGGCGGGTCGCGCCCGATCCGGTCCGCGGCACGAGTCGCCGCCGGACCCTCCAGGAGGCTCACACCGCAGCGACACCATCACCGAGGACACCATGAGACGCCTGGTACAGATCATCCTCTTCACCCCCGACGTCGAGGCGCTGCGCACCTTCTACGAGGAGGGCATGGGGCTGCGTCCGATCTACGCGGGACCCAACTGGACGTCGTATCGCACGGCCGGGGCCACGCTGGCGCTGCACCCGCTGACGGGCGGGCATCGGCAGGAGATCGAGCTGACCTTCGACAGCCCCGACGTCGAGGCCGAGGTGGAGCGCTTCCGCAACTGGGGCGTTCACGCGACCAGCGAGGTCCAGGGCCAGAGTTATGGCACCACCGTGCAGTTCCGCGATCCCGAGGGGAACCTGATCGCGCTGCGCACCGGCGGTGACCGGCCCGGCGACGCCGGCCCGGTGGTCGGGTCCGTCCTCCTCAACGTCGAGGATCTCGACGCCGCGATGGCCTTCTACCGCGAGCACGTCGGGCTGTCGCCCTCGTACGTGAGCCCGCACTGGGTCGAGTTCGACGCCGGCGACGTGCGGGTGGTGCTGCACAAGCGCGGGACCGGGCCGCACCAGCCGCGGCACGCCGCGCGACCGGCCGCCTTCACGCTGGAGACCCTCGATCTCGAATCGTGGGTCGAGGAGCTGGGCGAGCGGGAGGTGCGCATCGTCACGCCGCCGACCGAGCAGGACTTCGGCTTCTTCGCCGAGGCGGTGGACCCGGACGGGAACGTGGTCGTGCTGCGCGAGGTGGCGCCGCCCGGCACGCTCGAGGACGAGCTGGCCGAGTCGTACGACGAGGACGCACCGACGCACCAGGTGGCGATCCGCAAGCCGGTGAAGAAGGGGGCGAAGGCCATCAGCCGCCTGGCGGTGCGCCCCGAGTACCACGTGGCGCACAAGCCCGCGAAGCCTCCGCTCTCGGCCACGACCCGTGCCGTTTCCTCGACGCGTGGGGCCGGGCCCGACCGGACGCGGCTCAAGCCGCACCGGACCGGTGACGAGAAGAAGGCGCGGACGAAGCCGGCCACCGGACGGCTCAAGAAGGCGGAGCGCGAGTCGGCGGGGCGCCAGCGTCGGGCGCGGGCCACGGCGAGCAAGGCGAAGCCGGTGAAGCGCGGATCGGCGGGGCGGGGACGGAAGCGGCGCTGAAGGTCGGGAAGCGAGCGACGAACGGGCGGGCCGGGATCAACCCGACCCGCCCGTCTCGTCCGGGGTTCGGGTGCCCCGGAGGGAACGAAGTAACCCCGCGGACACCTCGACCATCCGTCCCCCGAGCGTGATGGCTTCGGCGTTCCGCGGGGCTTTCGAGAACGCCTCCACCGCAGCCACGAACCACCTGCTCCGGGGGAACACGTCCTCAGTGGGCTGATTCTGCGACCTCCCTGAAGATGTGCGCAATGTGTCAAGTTGGAGACCCCGTGGATTTTCCGGCATAATGGTATAGAATGGCTGCACAGTTCCGCCGTGCCGATCGCCAAGCTGTTCCCCCGGGTGGTTGGTCGCGGCGCCGCAAGTCGGTGCAGCACTTGCCGCGAAGCGCAACGACATCCCCCATAGGTCGCCGAGATTCACGGACGTTGTCTGCTCGCGTCTGCCCTCCAGGGCGGACGGGGGAGGCCGGGAATGAAGCCCGACGTGCTGCTGGTGGAAGGGGTCGCCGTGGGGGGGCAGGAGCTGGGAGCGGGCCTGGCTCCTCACTTCGAGTGCCTGCGGGTGGCCACGCTGCACGACGCCATGGGGGCGTTGCGTCGCAAGCCCTGGGCGGCGGCGATCGCCGGTTACGAGCTGGGTGACGGCGGCACCGGACTCGAGGTGCTGCAGGTCGTGCGCACCAGTCTGCCCCGGGCGTTCCGCGTTCTCCATACCTCGATTGACTCCGTCGGCTTCCGCGAGGACGCGCGCCGCCTGGGGGCCCCCCACGTCATCGCCGACGGCCGGTCGCCGGACCTGGCCGCGGTGGTCGAGCGGGCGCTGAGCGAGCTGCTCGCCCCGCCTTCACCGGATCTACCCGGCGATCTGCGACCGATCCTCGACGAGGTGATCCAGACGCGCTCGCCGCTCGTCCGCGAGTTCCTCCGCGCCCTGCGCGCGGCGGCCGAGTCGAACGCCCCCGTCTACCTGTACGGCGAGCCGAGCACCGGCGTGACGCGGGCGGCCCTGCTGCTGCAGCAGTGGCGGCGGGAGTGGAAGGATCGGGGGACCGTCACGGCCGCGGCGCCGGTGGCCATCCTCCGGGTCCCGGCGTTGCGGGAACGACTGCAGGACCTGCCCCTGCTGGCGACGCGCTGCCTGCTCGAGCACTCCCGGCTCACCGGCGAGCCGGTCCGCCGGTTGTCGCCGCAGGTGCTGGCGAAGCTGCAGGAGCGCGAGTGGATGGGGAACATCGTCGAGTTGGCGAGCGTGCTGCTGAAGGCCCTGCGGCGCGCGGGCACGAGCCCGATGATCGAGGCCCAGCACCTGCCCCGGGACGTGCAGCCGGGCTACCGGCCCTCGCAGTGGGCGAAGGACGATGGGCAGCGCGACTGCCTCCTGCTGCAGCTCCGCCTGGCGCGCAGCGTGAGCCACGCGGCCCGCCTCGAGGGTTGTTCGCGCGCCAACTACATCCGCCTCATGCGCCGGCTCGGCATCGTCCGTGCCGACGTCTCGGTGGAGGCCAAGCCGACGCCCTGGCCGAAGATCATCGGCCTGTCCTGAGCGCGCCCGGCGGGGTCCGCGCGGATCGGTGACGACCCGCGCCCCGCGGCCGCCGCCGATCCCCGCCGCCTGTCCCTGCCGGTCGGGTCGGCTATACTGCGCGCACACCGGTCGTCCGGTTTGTCTCCCACCTGAGGAGTTGCGGCTTGAGTCCGCTGCTGACCGCGTTGTTGAGCGTCGCCATCGGTGCGCTCGCGCCCGCCGACACCCTGCACGAGTCGGCGCCGGCCCCGCTGCTGGTGCCGGGACGCGCGGCCGTGGTGGATTCGCTGTCGCCGAGCCCCGAGGCCGTGGCCCGCCGCCACTACCGCAAGGGTCGGGAGCTGGAGGAGACCGGCGCTTACGCCGCCGCGATCGTGTCCTACCGTCTCGCCCTGACCCGCGACCCCGATCTGCCTGACGCGAACTACCGCATCGGCCGGCTCTTCCTCCGGGTGAACCAGATCGGCGAGGCCGCGGCCTCCTTCGCGGCGGAGCTCGAGCGGCATCCGGGGCACGCGGCCGCCGCGCGCGAGCTGGGTCTCGCCTGGGCGCGCCTCGGCGAGCCGGAGCGGGCCATCGCCCAGCTCGAGCTGCTGACGCGGCGACAGCCGAAGGAAGGGGAGAACTGGCGGGCGCTCGGTTACGCCTACTCCGGCGCCGGTCGGCTCGCCGACGCCGAGCGGGCGCTGCGTCGCGCGATCGCGCTGCCGCCGGCGAACGCGGTGGCGCACCGCGATCTCGGCTTCGTGCTGGCGGCCACGAACCGTCCGGACGAGGCCCGGGCCGAGTACCGGCGCGCGCTGGCCATCGCCCCCGACGACGCCGGCACGCGGCTGAACCTCGGCAGTCTCGATCGCCGCCAGGGCGACGCCGGGGCCGCGCTCGACGAGTACCGCGCCGCCGAGCGCCTCGACAGCACGCTCACGCCGGCGCTCAAGGGCCAGGCGGCCGTGCTCATGGAGCTGAACCGTCAGGCCGAGGCCGGTGCGGTGTACCGCCGCCTGCTGGCGCTCGAGCCCGCCGACGTCGAGGCCCGCTTCGCCGCGGTGCGGCTCTTCGACGCGCTCGGACGCGGCGACGTCGCGCTCGAGCTGGCGCGCGACGGGGTGCGCCACGACCTGGGCTCGGCCGATGCGCGCCTGATCCTGGGCCTGGCGCTCGAGGCGCAGGACGACCGGCGGGGCGCGGCGCGCGAGTTGCGCCGGGCCGAGGCGCTGTCGCCCGACAGCACGCATCGCGCGCGGGCGCGGAGCCTGCTGGACACGCTGAGCCGCCAGGCCTCCGATTCGCTGCGTACGGTCTTCGCCGCCGACAGCGCCGACTTCGCGCGGGCTCCGGCGGTCGCGCCGCGGAGCGTTCATGGTCGCGCCCGGCCGACGCCGGGGCCCGCGGCCTCTGCGTCGCCGTCGCCGTCGCCGATGGCGGTGCCGCCGGAGCGCACGGACTCGCTGTTCCTGCCGGTCGCGCCCGATTCGCAGTAGGCGGCGGCGTTGGTGCGGGCGCACGGCTTCCAGTAGAGTCGCCGAGTCGCGCTTCCCGCGGTTCACCGAGAGGGCCTCCCCATGACCGACGCGCCGATCCTCCACCTCGCCGCCCCCCGCGGGTTCTGCGCGGGGGTGGAGCGCGCGATCGAGGTGGTCGAGCTGGCCCTGCGCGTCGGCCTTTTGCAGAAAGTCAATTTCTTCCTCTGGGAAATCCAATGTGGCCTCGACCAGCATGCGCAAGTGAATCAAGGCGTCCTTGATGCCGTGCACCCGCTGGGAAAAAACACCGGTGAGCGACT
>CAYNPF010000008.1:0-20783 GCA_964398895.1 uncultured bacterium | reverse complement strand
GTTCATGGAGCTACCGGGCCCGCCCGGCTGGCCCTGGTGAATAATGCAGGCTAGCGCCGCCGCGGGATCGGGAACAGGTAGATGCAGTCCGCCGGGCGGGCCGCCGGTGTCACGTCCCACAGCGGGCGGAAGTCCATGGCCACCGGCGGCGTGCGTCCCTCGCGCGTCATCATGCGCTGGCCGAGGCCGACGAAGTAGTAGCTGCTCACCGCCAGCCAGTCGCTCTCCGGCCCGGGATCGCCGCCGAGGTACGGCACGTAGGCGATGCCGTAGATCGCGGGATCGGTGGTGCCGTGGTAGGCGAGGTGGATGCGCGTGATGCCGCGCCGGCGCATCTCGTCGCGCAGCGCGATCAGCCCCTGCCCCCAGTCCACGTTGGAGTCGTTCACCAGCCGGTAGCCGCCGCCGGGACCGCCCGCCGCCCAGTTGAAGAACGACAGGTACCAGGGCGCGGCCAGCCCGGTCTCGACCGCCTGCAGCAGCGCCAGCGCCACCGCCGCGCGGGCCCACCACGAGGTCCGCCGGGCGCCCGGCGGCTCGCGCATCACGCCGCCCATCCAGATGCACAGCAGCGGCAGGATGGGCAGCAGGTAGCGGATGCCCACCCCGAGACCGGTGGCGGCCATCGCCGCGCCGAGCACGACCGCGACCGGCAGCAGGAGCACCGTCTCCTCCCAGCCGTCGCGGGCCGCGCCGCGCCGCCGCACGCGCGCCACCACCGCCAGCGCCAGCGCACCGAGGAAGCCGAGCGGCCACTTGGCGAGCAGGGCGAGCGGGAAGTAGTACCAGGCCCCATGTTCGAGGGTGCGACCGAGCAGGTAGGGATGGATGATGCCCGGCTGCGAGAAGGACGCCACGTAGTCGAGCCCCGACAGGTAGGCGGTGGGCAGGAACACGTGCAGGCCGGGCAGCGCCTGCGCCAGCCGCTGCAGCGCGTGGGCGCGGAACGGCAGCGCGCCGAGCGGGCCGGCGTAGACCTGGCCGGCGTAGCCCACGGCCAGCGCCGCCCAGACCACCGGCACCAGCAGCGCGAGGCCGAGCCAGGTGCGGCCCGGGCGCGCCAGGCGTCGCGTCGCCGTGCCGATCAACGCCAGCAGACCGAGGATGGGCGCGAGTTGCACCGCGCTGAAGCGGGTCAGGAACGCGGCCGCGGTGGCCAGCGCCAGCCAGCCCCACGCCGCCCACGTTCCCCGACGGGCGAAACCGGCGAACGCCAGCACCAC
Organism: uncultured bacterium; assembly: GCA_964398895.1. Taxonomy (GTDB): domain Bacteria; phylum Eisenbacteria; class RBG-16-71-46; order RBG-16-71-46; family RBG-16-71-46; genus JANXPZ01. The sequence goes on along the minus strand of CAYNPF010000008.1, from coordinate 19,560 downwards.
CGCCGTGGTGGTCAACGCGGTCGGCAGGTCCATGCCCACCAGCCCCGCGTGGGCCAGCGCCTCCGGCGCGAGCGCGTAGAGCCCGAGCGCGAGCAGGCCGCCGCGCGGCCCTCCGCGACGGCGCGCCGCCCGCCAGACCAGCAGCGCCAGCAGCAGCGACAGCAGCGCCGTGACCATGCGAGCGGCGAAGTACAGGGCGTGGAAGCGCTCGGCGTTGCGGCACATGAACGACTCGCCCACCGTCGCCTCGTCGGCCGAGCGGATCGCCGCCTCGTCGGGCAGGCGTGCCCCCAGCGCCACCACCGGCAGGGCGCACAGCGCCTTGGCCAGCGGCGGCTGCGCGCGCGAGGCGCCGTAGTCGTGACGCGCCACGATCAGCACGCCGGCCGGCAGGTGGAAGTTCTCGTCGAAGGTGACGGAGTTGCGCAGCGCCCCCCAGACGACCAGGGTCAGGTGGAGCGCCAGCAGCAGCACGACCCAGGTCCGCTCCCGCGGCAGGGCGGCGGCGCATGCGGCCGGCGGCGAGGCGGATCGGTCCCCGGCCGGGGGCGGCGGCGTTCGGTGCGGGCGGCTCATGGCGCCAAGATAGGGCCCGGCTCGCGTCCCGCTCAAGCCCGCCGCCGGCGACGCGCCTTTCACCCGCGGGCCGGTTGCGCCTAGACTGGGCCGATGCCCACCCCGCCCCCGTCGTCGCATCCGTCCCCGGTCACCTACGTGGTGCTGCCCGCCTGGAACGAGGAGCGGGTGATCGGGCCCACGCTCGCCGCGCTGGCCACCGCCGTCCGCGGCCACGAGTCCGCCTACGACGCCGTGCTGGTGGACGACGGCAGCAGCGATGGCACGGTGGCCGAGGCCGAGCGCGCGGTGAGCGCCGCCGGCGGCGGGCTGCCGCTCACCGTGCTGCGCCACGAGGCGAATCGCGGCCTCGGCGCCGCGCTGCGCACCGGCCTGTACTGGTGCCTCGACCGGGCGGGCGACACGGACGTGATCGTCACCCTCGATGCCGATAACACTCACCCGCCGGCGCTCATCCCCGCGCTGGTGGCGAGCCTCGACGAGCGCCACGAGCTGGCCATCGCCTCGCGCTACCGCGCCGGCTCCTCGGTGCGCGGCGTGCCGTGGCACCGCCGGCTGCTGTCCGAGGGCAGCCGGCTCGTGCTGAGCGCGCTGTTCCCGGTCCCGGGCGTGCGCGACTACACCTGCTGCTTCCGCGCCTATCGCGTCCCGCTGCTGCGGCGCGCCCGCCTGGTCTGGGGCGACGAGCTGTGCACGGCGCGCGGCTTCGAGGCGGTGCTCGACCTGCTGCTCAGGCTGCGGCCGCTGGGGGTGCGGGCGGTCGAGATCGGCTTCCCGCTCGACTACGGCGAGCGCGTCGGCGCCAGCAAGATGAAGGTCCTGCGCACCGTCGGCACCTCGCTGGCGTTGGTGGCGCGGCGCTTCGTCGAGCGCTTCGGCGCGGCCTCGCCGGCCCGCGTGCGCGCGCGGCTGGCCGCGGCCGCCCGCCGCACCGACGCCGGCCCGACCGGCTGAAACGCGGCCTCAGCGCCCGGCCAGCTCCGGCAGCGCCGCGACCAGCAGTACCGCCAGGGCGCGCACCGCGCGGGCCCGGTGCGAGATGGCGTTCTTCTCGGCGGCGCTCAGCTCGGCCATGGTGCGGCCCGTGTCCTCGACCTCGAAGAGCGGGTCGTAGCCGAAGCCGTTCCCGCCGCGCGGCTCCGCGGTGATGCGCCCCTCCAGCACGCCCTCGGCCACGAGCTCGCGCCCGTCGGGCAGGCAGGCCACGCAGGCGCAGCGGAAGCGCGCGGTGCGCCGCGCCGGCTCGACGCGGGTCAGCTCGGACAGCAGCCGGCAGCGGTTGGCGGCGTAGGTGGCCCCGGGGCCGGCGAAGCGCGCGGCGTGGAGACCCGGACGGCCGTCGAGCGCGTCCACCTCGAGCCCGGTGTCGTCGGCCAGCGACGGCCGGCCGGTGCGCGCCAGCGCCGCCCGCGCCTTGATCAGCGCGTTCTCGCGCAGGCTGGCGCCGTTCTCCTCCGGGGCGCTGGCCCCGGGCACGTCGGCGAGCGCCGTCAGGCTCACGCCCGGCAGGTCGAGCAGCTCGGCCAGCTCGCGCAGCTTGTCGCGGTTGAAGCTGGCGAGGACGAATTCCACGTCGCGCCCCCGCTCAGGCCGGCAGCAGGCCGGAGTCCGAGCAGCCGCCGCTGGTAGGCGGTGACGCGCCGCACGCCGAGCCGGGCCAGCGCCAGCAGCTCGCGCAGTTCGGCGTCGTCGAAGGTCGTGCCCTCACCGGTGCCCTGCACCTCGACGAAGCGCCCGCCGCCGGTCATGACCACATTCATGTCCACCTCGGCGCGCGAGTCCTCGGCGTAGCACAGGTCGAGGCAGGCCACGCCCGCGATCCGCCCCACCGACACCGCCGCCACGGTGTCGCGCAGCGGCGGCCTGGTGAGCCGGCCGGCGTTCGACAGTCCGAGGAAGGCGTCGTGCAGCGCGACGAAGGCGCCGTTGATCGCGGCGGTGCGCGTGCCGGCGTCGGCCTCGAGCACGTCGCAGTCGAGGATGATGGTGCGCTCGCCGAAGCTGCGCAGGTCGCTCACCGCGCGCAGGGAGCGGCCGACCAGGCGCTGGATCTCCTGCGTGCGACCGCCGGCCTGCACCGAGCGCGGCGTGCGCTCGTGGGTGGAGCGCGGCAGCATGCCGTACTCGGCGGTCACCCAGCCGCCGCCCTTGCCGCGCAGCCAGCCGGGCAGGCGATCCTCGACCGTGGCGGCGCAGAGCACGCGGGTGCGTCCCATCGTCACCAGCGCCGAGCCCTCGGCGGCGGGCAGCACGCCCCGCTCGATCTTCAGGGGACGCAGCACGCGCGGGCCGCGCCCGTCGGGGCGGACCGGACCGGCCGCGGCGGGCGCGGGTCCGTCGGACTTCGGGGTGGAGCTCATCGGGCTCTCCTCTCGGGAATGCGCGCCGCGCCGCTCAACGCGGGAGCGAGCGCTCGTACCACGGCAGGTCGGTCTGGTCCACGATCGAGGTGGGCGGCAGGTCGCGGCCGAGGAACGCGCGGGCCACGCGGGCGAAACTGAGACGCTCGTCGCTCAGGTAGAAGTGGTGCGCGGGGCCGGTGGCGTCCGCCCCGGTGCGGGGCGCGGCCAGCAGGCCGCGGCGGCGCAGCAGGCCGGCGACGGCCAGCGCCGCCTCGGCCCCCGAGTCCACCAGTCGCACCTGCGCTCCGACGAGGTCGGCGAGCAGCGGGGCGATCAGCGGGTAGTGGGTGCAGGCGAGGATGAGGCTGTCGGGCGGATCGCGCCGCAGCTCGGCCAGGTACTCCTCGGCCACCCCGCGGGTGACCGGGTGGTCGAGCCAGCCCTCCTCGATCAGCGGCACGAACAGCGGGCAGGCGCACGACACCACGCGGGTGCCGGGGGCCAGGCGCTCGATCGCCGCGGCGTAGGCGCCGCTGGCGATGGTGCCCTGGGTGCCGATGACGCCGACGCGGCGCGGCGTGGCCCCGCCGGGGTGGAAGGCCGCCCCCGGCGGGCCGGCGGTGACCGCCACCCCCACCGCCGGGTCGATCACGCCCACCACCGGGATGTCGAGGCGCTGCTTGAGCGTCTCCAGCGCGTAAGACGAGGCGGTGTTGCAGGCCACCAGCAGGCACTTGATGTCCTGGCGCATCAGGAAGCGCGCGATCTCGAGGCTGAAGCGCGTCACCGTCTCGCGCGACTTGCTGCCGTAGGGCACCCGCGCCGTGTCGCCGAAGTAGACGACGCGCTCGTCGGGCAGCACGTGGAACAGCTCGCGCACGGCGGTCAGGCCGCCGAGACCGGAATCGAACACCCCGATGGGCCGGGGATCCACCGTCACGCTCACGCGGCTCCTCTCCGGGTCGTCCCCGCGCCGCTCACGGCCAGTCCGCCGGATCGAGCGGGCGGTCGAGCGGCAGATGCCCGCCCAGGCTCGCGAGGGGAGCCCCCTCGCACACGATCAGCACCCGCTTCACCTCGGGCAGGCCGTCGGCCAGCGTGCGCACCAGCGCCGCCACCGCCAGCTCCTCCGCCCCCGCCCCGCCGCGGAAGCCGGAGCGGAACGCCGCCGACAGGTCGAGCGTCAACTGGCCGTTCTCGTCGAGGTAGACCTGCCGCACCGTGGTTCCCGGCGGCAGCAGCGTCAGGCCGCCGCGCGTCGGACCGCGCACCAGCTCGTCCACCAGGACCGCCACGCGCTCGTGCAGGTCGGTCTGCTCGATGACCTCGCGCGGCTCGCTCACCAGCGAGTCGCCCGAGGGCGCCACGAACCACAACCGCACCGAGTGGAAGCCCGAGTCCGTGGAGTCGGCGCCCGCCGGCGACGACCCGCCCGGGGCGCCGAGGCGGCGGCTCCACTGCCACGCCGCCCACGCTAGCACGGCCAGAACGAGCAGGCCAAGGACGACCCAGCGCGCGCGCTTCATCCGCCCCTCGCCCAGCGCGCCACGCCCTCGGCGATCGCCACCGCCAGCTCCTGCAGCCCGTGCTCGCCGCTCACGCGGGCGCGATCCGCGGGCGCGCTCAGCGTCGCGCAGTCCAGCACCACCCCGGCGGCGTCCACGCCGAGCAGCGGCACCATGAGCCGCTCGCGCAGGCGCACCGGCCCCAGCCCGGCGCGATCGAGCGCCGCGAGGATCGCCTCGGCCGCGGCCCGGCCGGTCACGGCGCGGCGGGCGCCGACGTCTCGCCACGGCAGCAGCGCCAGCGGCGCCCGCGGCGAGCCCGCGCCGGCGCCGACGTCGGCCGGCGGGCACCACGCGGTGGCGCCGCTGCGCGCGGTGCCCGGAACCGCGTCGAAGTGCAGCGAGATCACCAGGTCGGCGTGGGCGCGGTTCGCCGCCTCGGCCCGCTGCTCCGGGCCCAGCGCGCGGTCGTCCTCGCGCAACAGCACGACCCGGGCGTCGAGGCGCCGCGCCAGCTCGGCGCGCAGCAGCCGCGCCAGCGCCAGCGTCAGGTCCTTCTCGACCGCGCCCTCGACGCTCACGCCGGCGTCGGCACCGCCGTGGGCCGGATCGAGCACGATCATCCGCACCCGCCCGGGCGAACCCTCGAGCGCGAACTCCTCCAGGCCCGGCCCGCGTCGGCGCAGCAGGTCGAGCACCACCGCGCCCGAGCGCGCCGTGCCGGTGCGCGAGACGCGGAAGCCGACGGTGGCGGGCGCGACGTCGAGCTCGAAGGCGGTGCCCGTCCCCGCCGGGGCGACGGCGAGGCCGCGCACCAGCCCGCCCGACGTCAGCGACTCGGGCGCCGCGCCGGCGAAGGTGCCGGCCAGGCGCAGGCGGAAGTGGCCGCGCGAGCGGCTCACCACCGCGACGTCGCCGACCTGCTCGACCGGGAAGACGACGCGCGCGCCGCTGTCCACCGGGCTCACCACCGGGCTGCCGACCAGGCCGCCGCGCGGCACGCGCACGACCAGCGCGCGGCGGGGTTCGAGCACCAGCCGCGCCAGCGTGCTGTCGCGGGGCAGCGCCTCCAGCAGCGTCACCGGCACCTGCAGCTCGCCGCGCAACGGCACCACCGGCGCGCGCAGCCAGCAGGTGCGGTCGTCCACCACCGCGAACGGCAGGCCGGCGGTGAGGGTGACGCGGTGGGCCCCGGTGCGCAGCACCAGCTTGCGCACATCGGCGCGCCAGAACTTCGTGGCGTCGAGCAGCCGCGCCAGGTCGTTGGCGCCCACGCAGTCGGCACCGTTCAGGCGTCGCACCGGCGCCGTCTCCAGCGGGGCGTCGCCCCGCCCCGCCACGGCCGGAGCCGCCAGCGCCAGGGCGGCCAGCAGCGCGAGGACCGCGCCGGCTTTCACGAGCGCCCCCGACCCGCCCGCCCGCGCTCGGCGCGGGTCCGTTCGATCTCGCGCTTCGCGTCGCGCTCGGCGATGGCGTGGCGCTTGTCGTAGGTCTTCTTGCCCTTGCCCACGCCGATGAGGAGCTTGGCGTGGCCGCGCGCGAAGTAGAGCTTGAGCGGCACCAGCGTCTGGCCCTTGCGCGCCACCGCGTCCTTGAGCTTGGCGATCTCGCCGCGGTGCAGCAGCAGCTTGCGCCGGCGCAGCGGGTCGAGGTTCCAGCGGTTGCCCTGCTCGTAGGGCGGGATGTGCAGTTGCAGCACCCAGGCCTCGTCGCCCTCGACCGTGGCGTAGGCCTCGGCGAGGCTGGCCCGTCCCTGCCGCAGGCTCTTCACCTCCGTGCCCGACAGCGCGAGCCCGGCCTCGTAGGTGTCGAGGATGAAGTAGTCGTGGCCGGCGCGGCGGTTCTGCGCGATGAGGCGGTCCGCGGGCGACGGCCCACGAGTGCGCTCGGAGGAGGGTTGCGTCACGTCACGCGCCATGGAGAGGAACCGTCCGCGAGTCCGGCGGTGGGATGGACACGACCGCCCGGCCCCGCCCGGACGGCGGCAAGGCGCCCATCCGGCGGATGGGAGCTTGGTGCGGAAGGGGGGATTTGAACCCCCACACCCTTGCGGGCGCTAGACCCTGAATCTAGTGCGTCTGCCAGTTCCGCCACTTCCGCACACCAACGGCGAGGGGGGACTATAGGGTCTCCGACCGCCGACCGTCAACGTGGCCGGACCGGCCCCGGACCCCGCCCCCGCGGCGCCCGGAAGTCCGCATCGGACTTGGGCCCCGGCTCGCGGGCCGTTATCCTCGCGGGTACGGGCGCTGGTTCATGGCCCGATCCCAACCCCACAGGAGGCCGCCCGTGGTACCCCTCGCCGCCCTGCCCGTTCTGCTGTTGCTCGCCGTCCCCGCCCTCGCCGGTGCCGACCCCTTCGGCGAGTTCCGTATCCCCGACCATTCGTGGACGAGCGGCAGCCTGAGCGCCAACTCCTCCGGAAGCTGGAGCACCAACGGACGGGATGCCGGGGAGACGCGGAGTAGTTCCCTCACCGGCGACCTGCGCCCCCGCCTGTACCGGAACCACGACGGCGAGGCGCTGCAGCACTCGATCTCCGTGGCCCTGGGGGCCACCACCTACATGACCGACGAGCACGAGTCGTCGCCCTACGCGCCGCAGTGGTACGACGGCCACTACCAGACCACCTCGGAGTCCTGGGCTCTGGACGGTTCGCTGCGCGCCTATCCCTGGAGCCTCCCCGTCGGCCTGGGGATCGGCGGCACGCTCCGGGGCGACTACGGGCAGAACTGGCAGCGCACCGGTCGCGTGTACGTGGAGGACGGCGCCGCTGTCAACGACCGCCGCGACGATCATTACTACGCGCACCGGCTGGACGTCACCGCCTCGGTGGGGCTCGGCCGGGTGCGCGACGCCACCGTGGTCCAGGACGTCCACGTCCTCGAGGAGCGTCTCCGCGAGACCGGGGCCCTCACGCGGGAGTTGTCGCCCGCGGCGCGCGAGCAGCTTGCCCGGCTGTACTACGCCTCTCCCGGCTTCGCCGCCGCGCACGAGCGTCCCGACCGCTACGAGTGGCGGGAGATCGAGCGGATCCTCCGCAACGACGGCGCCCTGACCGGCAGCGGTCTCGACGCCTACTCGCTGGTGCGCGCCCGGGAGCGACCGCTCTACCTCGGTACGCGACTGGCCGGTTGGTTCGCGGGACCGGTGGTGGACGTCGTCCACCGCCACGAGACCCGGCGCCAGGACTCGCGCCGGGACATCACCCGCTTCGACGACCTGGGCGAGACCACCAGTTACGACACCCGCTCCTTCGGGCGCCGGGCGGTGAGCAGCCGGGACGACGTGAACCTGGGCGCCCAGGTCGAGATCCACCGCCCGCTCGGCTGGCGCTGGCAGCTCGACGGAGAATCGCGGATCACCGCGCCGGTGAGCCCGAACGACGACGGGCTCGACTTCGCCACCAGCGCCTCGGCCCGCTGGATGCTGGCGGACCGCTGGGAGGTGCTCGCCAGCCTCTCGCACGAGCGCGACTGGCTGAAGTCCTGCGACCAGGGGGCCTGCTGGACCAGCAACTGGGCGACGGGCTGCGGCCTCCAGCTCGGCTGGTTCGTCGAGGACCACCTCCAGCTCTCGGCGTCGGTCACGAGCACGCAGAGCCGCGGGCGGTACCGCCCCTACGAGTTCTCGTCCGTCGGCGGCTCGTTCTCGCGGAGCACCAGGTTCTCCGTCGGCCTCGGCTACCGCTTCCTCGGCCGCTTCGACGCTCCCGGGCTCGTCGAGCCGGTGCGCCCCGCGTCCTGGTGAGCTGACTCAGGACCGAAGGGAATCGCCAACGGTGTCCGGGACCGCCTTGGTGCGGTCCCGGGCCCGCCGCGCCCGCCATGCTCCCGCCGCGATCGCCGCGGCGAGGAGCGTGGTCAGCGTCACGAACGCCCCGCCCTCCAGGCCGAAGGCTCCGCCGGCGAGCAGGGTGGGGCCGTGCACGGCGAAGACGCGCCAGCCCCGGGCCAGTTGATCGGTGCCGCTCACGCTCAGGCCGAGCCCCGGGCCGAGCAGGACGTTCCACGCCGCGTGCATCCCGAGCGGCAGCCACACGCTCCCGGTCGCGAGCCGCGCGAGGAGGAAGAGCAGTCCCGCGGCGAAGACGTTGACCACCGGCAGCCACGCCCCGCGGAAGGCCGGCGCGTGCAGGAGCGTGAACAGCCCGGCCGCGAGCCCGAGCGCCGCGACCGTCCCGATCCGGCCGCGCAGGACGTGCAGGAGGTAGCCGTTCAGCAGCAACTGCTGGCAGAGGGCGTTGGCGGCCAGCGAGACGATCGCGCCGGCCAGCGCCAGGGGCACGAAGTGGCCGACCGGTTGCCACGACAGGCAGCCGGCGAGCCGGGCCAGGGCCAGCGAGGCCGCGATCCACGCCGTGCCCAGCAGGACGCCGCGGGCGGCGAGCCGCCCCGCGCAACGACCCGACAGGCCGAGCGCGGCGAGGCCCGCACGGTCCGCGAAGCGGGCCATCAGCCAGCTCGCCAGCAGCAGGGTGAGCGCCATCGTGACGTCGCCCCAGATCTGCGCGCGCAGCGCGTGCGCCCGGACCCAGCCGGCCAGGCCGACGCGCACCGGAACGATGCACGCCCCGGCCAGCACCGCCCAGAGCGCAAACCAGGCGAGCAGGCGCCACACGATCGCCCACATGCCGCGCAGCCGGCGCAGCGACGCGCGTTCGCGGGGCGGAGCAGCGGACGGACCGGGGATCGCCATGTGCGGCAGTCTACCCCGGAGCGACACCGCGCGGCAGGCGCCGGCGGGGGACCCGGCGCCGTGCCATCACCGCTCACCGGTACAGGCTCTTGATCCTCCCCCACGTGGACGTCAGTGCCGGCACGTTGCCGCACCGGTTCTCCGCCCCCGGCGTCGGCTCGCAGCCCGTTCCCAGCGGCGGCGTCGTGCCGGAGTAGGGATCGAGCGCGTCGAGGAGCACCCATTCCCCGCCGTCGGCGCGGCGCCCGACCGCACGATCCGCGGCCGCCTCGTGGCTCTTGTAGGTGTAGGAGTCCACCAGCAGCGTCTCGGCCCCGGCCACCTGCCAGAGCATCACGCCGTCGGCGCTGTTGCCGAGGGACAGACCGTAGGCCGGGTAGCCCTGGGCCTTCTCCCACGCGTACGAGTCGCTGCCGAAGACCAGCCGGCGCCCGCCCGGCGCCAGCGCGCCGCTCAGCGCCATGCGCGGCACGCGGTCGGAATCGGTGATCACGTAGGCCGACAGGTCCACGGTGGAGCCGCCGGCGTTGAAGACCTCCACCCACTCGTCGTCGCGGGTGGACACGGCACCGCTGCCGTTCCAGTCGCGCGCCGGACCGGCGAGGAACTCGTTGAGCACGAGCCCGGGCGCGGCGGCCAGGGCGGGGTCGGTCCCGGGCGGCGGGCAGAGCACGGCGAGGGCGAGAGCGAGAGAGGCGACGAACAGGTGCATGGTGCGACCTCGCGGAGGCGGGAAGCGGGGGCGTGACGCCGCGCCCGACCGCAGCAAGCGTGCCAGCACCGCCGGCGCGGGAGCGACACCGGGTGCACGGCCCGAAGCCGATCGCGCCAGAGCCGCATCGCCAACCTCGTGCACAGGTTCGCGGGGGACGCGCCGTCGGATCGGTCCGGTGGGCCCGCGTCGCCATCCACCTGCGAACGGATGCGCGCGCCGCGCGATCGGGCCGGCTCAGCGGGCCCGCGCCCGCCGCGTCCAGTCCAGGCTCCAGCGCGGCCGGTCCGCCGCACGGCTCGACGCCCCGATCAGCCCGGGCAGCTCGAGCGTTCCGCGCACGAGCCCGTGGGCGGCCGGCACCTGCACCTCGAGCCGCGTGCGCCGCCCGGTGCCCGAGACGGTGCGCAGCACGACGCGGTCGCTCGCCTCCTCGACGAGGTAGAGGTTCTCGCCCGAGCGCACGCGGTAGGCGCAGTGCGTGACCCGCACGGCGCTCCCCGCCGGGCCCTCCACTTCGAGCCGCACCGCGGTGACCGTGCGCACCGCCGAGCGCCCCAGCCGCTCCGCGCCCAGCACCTCCTGGCGCAGCGCCATCGCGATCCCCGGCACGCCGCCGCGCCACTCCCCCCACGCGCCCTGGCGGAAGCCGGGGATGCGCCCGCTCTCGCGATGCGTGCCGTGTCGCTCCTCGAGTCCGGCGAACAGGCTCCCGCCGCTGGCGAAGTCGCGGCGCAGCTCGAGCGCGACGCGGGTGCCACCGCGGCCGGGTCGGAACCGCCACAACGCGCCCTGCGCATGGTAGCGACCGATCGGCGAGCCGCCGCCCAGCTCCACCGCCAGCGAGCGGGCCGGGCCGCTGCGGCCGGGTTCCGCGAGCGAGTGGAACCCGGCCGATCCACCGCGCACCCGCGCGGCCAGCCGGCCCGTCCCCACGGCGCGTACCAGGGCGACCTCGGCGCGCCAGCGGCCCGCCTGGTCGAGGGCCACCTCCTGCCCGCTGCCGCCGCGCTCGAGGCTCAGGCTGCCCTGCCGACCACCGCACCGGTCGGCCAGCACCCCACCTCCCACACCGCCGAGCCGCGCCCGGCCACCGAGGAGATCGCGTTGCGCGAAGCGGCCGCAGAGCAGGTCGAGGCCGTCGTCCTCGCCCGCCCGGTACCACGCTCCGCGGCCCGCGCGACCGCGGAAGGGCGCGCGCTCGCCGCGATCGCTGGCCGCCACGCACCAGGGCTCGCCCGCCGCACCCAGCAGCAGCCCGCGGCCCCAGCAGGGGGCCAGGCGCCCGGCCCCGACGCGGCCGACCGGCGCCTCGGCCTCCAGCGTGCCGCCGGCCAGCGGATCGCCCGCCCCCTCGCGCACCGAGCCGTCCACCGCGCGGTCGCTGAAGCGCACGCGCCGCGTCTGTCGCGGACGCGAGCCGGAGCGGCCCGAGGCACCGTAGCCCAGCTCGAGCGCACCGTCCTCGAGCGAGTCGGCCGGCTCCAGCTCGTAGTCCGCACCCTCGGCCTGCTCGGGCGGCGGCTCGACGAAGCCGGACCAATCGGACGTCTGCGCCCGCGCGGGCAGCGCGACGGCCAGCGCCAGCGCGCCGGCGAGCGTGACCGCCGCGGCCCGCCTCATCGCGTCGTGCCGCCGAGGGCGAGACCCAGTCGCAGCGTCTCGCCCAGGTCGGGATGGCTCTCGACCACGGCGGCGACGCGAACCCGCGTCACCGTCGCCGCCACGCCGATCGCGCCGCGCAGCGGTCGGTCGCGCGCCGAGCCCCACGCCACCAGCGGCCCCACCGCGAGCGACAGGCCGGCCGCGTGATCCGGCAGCCCGCCGCGCGAGGCCGCGCCGCGCACGCCCCACAGGGCGAGTCCCCCGGGGACCTCGCAGCGCAGGCCGGTCTCCAACGGGCGATCCAACGGCGGCGCGGTGCCGCCGCACCAGGCCTGCGGCACCGAGGCCCACAGCACGAGCCGGCGTCCCACCCGGGTCCAGCCGCCCCAGCCCACCTCGAGCCCGGCGCGCTCCTCGAGTCGCACCGCGGCCGGGCTGTCCGGCTCGACCGCGCGGTCGCGTCGCGCCGCCACGCGCAGGCCCGCGCCACCGTGGAAGCGGGCCACGCCGAGGGCGATCGCCGCCGCCTGCCAGCCGAGGTCGCGATCGCCCATCTGCGCGATCCCCATCGCCGCGCGCACCGGGCCGGCGCCGGCGCCGGCGGAGAGCGCCCCGGTCGCCAGCTCGGGCAGGCCGTACCAGTCGGTGAGCGCCGCCTCCAGCGCCAGTGCCGACGCCTCGGGCGCGAGGCCGTTCTCGAGGAAGCCGCCCGGGGTCGGTCCGGGCCCCGCCGGGGCGATCGGGGCGAACTCCTGCGCCGCCGCCCCGGCGTTCGCCAGCAGCGCGAGCGCCAGCGCGAGGATCGCGCGCCCCGCCGCGTTCACGGGGCGCTCCCCTCGACGCGCAGGGCGGAGCGGCCGACCACCCAGTCCCCGGTGCCGTCCGGACGCGCGCGCGCCAGCGCCACGTAGACGCCGGGCGTCACGCCGGCCGTGCTCCAGGTCCGCTCGCCCCGCGGCGGCGCCGCGAACTCCGGCAGCGGCCGGGCCACGCGCCGGCCGGCCAGATCGTAGAGATCGAGCCACACGTGAGCACGCGGCCACGGCAGGTCCCAGGCCAGCGTCGCCGCGGCCCCCGCGGCCAGCCGGCGCGGTGCGATGGCGAAGCGCTGCGCCAGTGCCGCCAGCGCCCGCGGCGGGGCGAGCGGCGTGCCCGCCGGGTCGGAGGCCGGCCACCAGCCGCCGTCGCGCCACTCGAGCGGCACGCCGGCGGCCAGCCCCGCCGCCGAGTACTCCACGCGCTGGCAGGACGTGCCGTCGGCCTCGCGCAGGACCACGGCGTCGGCCACACCGGTACTGTCGTCGCTGTTGTTGAGGCTCGACCACGGGCTCACGCCCCAGACCCTCCGCGCATCGAGCCCCGCGAACGCCGCCAGCAGCGCGGCGGGCGTCTGCGCCAGCACCGCGAGGCTCTCGGGCGCCAGCGCGCCCTCGCCGCCGTTCGGCACGCCGCGCGCCGTGCCCCGGTCCGAGAGGGTGAAACCGCCGAGCTCCAGCGGCCGATCCGAGCGGTTGCGCACCTCGACCCACTCGCCCTCGCCCGCCGCCGGGTGGAACTGGATCTCGGTCAGCTCGAGCGGACCCGGCCCGACGCGTATCGTCAGCGAGTCGGCATCGTTGGCGGGATCCTCGTCGCCGGTGAGCACGACCCTCGCCCGCAGACGCCACTTTCCCGCCGCCAGCGTGACCGGCTCGTCGAAGCCGGTCGTGTCCCCCGGCGCCAGCGCGTCCAGCGCGGCGCCGGCCACGGTCGCCTCGAGCCCGTCGGCCGCCGCGGTGACGACGAGGTGGGCCTCGCCGGCGGCGATACCCACGGCTCCCCGGTTCGCGATCGGTCCCGAGAGCCGGGCGGCACCGTCCGGATCCGGCTGTCCGGGCACCAGCACCAGCGAGCCCGCGACCGGCGCGAGGTCGCGCTGCGGCTGGTTGGCACGCCCGGGTGAGGGCGTGGCGGCGCGGAAGTCCAGGGCGTTGCTCCCCAGGTCGGCCGCATCCGGCACGCGGGCCAGCGAGGACCCGGCGGCCACGTCGGCGGCCGGCGTGCCGCAGGAGTACTCGGCGAACTCCTGCGTGCCGTAGCCGACGACCTCGATCGTTCCGTCGGGCCAGACCACGCGCACGGCGTCGGGGCCGTTCTGCAGCTCCAGGCCGACGACGGCATCGGGCGTCGGCACCACCCGCGAGCCACCCACCACGAATCGTCCCCGCGCGCGCACGCTGTCACCGGCGTTGCCGGTCCAGCGCAGGCTCCAGCGTCCCGCCGCGGAGCCGTCGCCCGCCTCCAGCCGGGCCCCGGCCAGGGAGCGGGCGACGTCGGCGGGGTTGTGGAGCTCGACGAACTCGAAGCCGGTGTCGTCACCGACCGCGTCGTAGAACACCTCGGCGATGAGCGGGTGCTGCGCCGGCGCACAGCTCGACGCGGCCAGCAACAGGACGCAGGCCGCCAGCATCGGGCCTCCGGGCGGGGGCGGGACGCCGCGGTCTCATCGCAACGCGCGTGCCGGACGGGCGCCCGGTTCCTTCGCGTCCCGTGTCCGCAGGCTCGGACTCATGAATGGTCCCGGCTAGGGCAGTCCCCGGCGTCGGCGCCAGATCCACTCGGCGCTGAGCAGCGCCAGGATCGCCAGGTACGGAAACGGCGACTCCCACAGCCGCGTGGACGCGCTGTCCCCGCGATCCAGCGCCCGGGCGGGAAGCGCGCGGGCCCAGCCCTCGACGTCGGCGGCCCCGGTCGTGCGTCCGCCGGTGGCAGCCGACATCGCCGCCAGCGCGGCGCTGTCCGGCAGGCTGCGCGCCAGCTCCAGGCTCCAGCGGTCCACCGCGAACTCGCAGCTCGAGCGCCCCAGCAGGCGCCCGTCGCGCACCGCCCGCGCGGTGGCGCGGTAGCGTCCCGGCGGCAGGTCGCTCGGCTCGGCGACGTACGCGCCCGCGGAGGCCGGCGCGTCGGCCGGACCGCCGGGAGCGAAGCGCAGCGGCCGCGCGCGACCGTCGGCCCCGGTCACCTCGCCGCTCAAGTTGGCGCCGGCGAGCGGACGGAACGCCGAGTCCTGCAGGGTGGCGAAGAGACGCACCGGCTCGCCGAAAGCCGCCAGCCGGCGCTCGGGCTCGAGGCGCAGCGGCTCGGCCTGCGCGGGCTCGGCCAGCCAGTGCACCAGGCGACGCCACAGCGCCGTGCCGCGCTCGGCGCTCAGCTCGTCGGTGCCCGACAGCGACCAGCGCCAGAAGCCGGAGCCGTTCACCAACAGCGCCTGTCCGCGCCCGACGTGCCGGGCGAAGAGCAACGGCGGTCCCCCTCCGGCCGAGCCGACCAGCACGCGATCGCCCGGACCCGCGCGCAGCGGTACGACGTCGGCGAGCGGAGCGGCCTCGCGCCAGGCCCGCTCGCCCCGCGCCACGTCGGGATCCCACGCCAGCAGGTCCTGCGCCGCCGGGTTCGGCTCGGGGCCGCCGCGCGCCGCTCCCGCGTTCCGCGTCGTCGGCGAAGCCGGGCTCGGGCCGCCCGGTGCCGGCGCGAGATCGAGCCCCGCCGCGCCACCGCGCAGCCGGGCGAGACCGGGTGGGCCACCGCCCAGCACCAGCAACCCGCCGCCGTCGCGCACGAACGCGCCCAGGGCGCGCGCGAAGTCGGCGCCAGCCTCGGCGGGGGCGATCCCGTCGAGCACCACGACCGCGCAGCCGCGCAGGTCCGCGGCCGCCGGCGCGCCGCGCCCGCGACGGCTCCCCGCGATCGGCTCCCAGCCGCCGCCCGTGCGCGCGAGTCCGTCCACCGCCAGGCTCGAGTCGCCGGCCAGCGCGCGCCGCAGGAACGCGAGGTCCCAGTTGAGCGCCCCGCTCACCAGCAGCACGCCGAGCCGGCCCGGCGCGACCTCCACCGCGACCTGCCGCGCGTCGTTGGCCGTGGTGAGTCCGCCGCGCAGCGAGTCCACCCGCGCCGTCCACACCGCCAGGCCCGCGCGCGCCGGCACCACGCGGAACTCGGCGGCCACCTCGCCGCCCGGCCCCGGCGAGATCACGGTGGCGCGATCCAGCTCGCGCGTCCCCTCGAGCAGGTGCACGGTCATCGGCGCGCCGCGCTCCTCGGTGCTGGTCACCCGCGCCCGCAGCCGCAGGGGCCGGCCGACCTGGGCGGCGCCCTCGGCGGAGACCTCGCCCAGCGCACGGTCGGGAACTCCCGGGCGTCCCACCACCACGGCGTGCACGGGGAGGGCCAGTGCCCGCGCGGCGGCCACCGGGTCGTCGCCGGCGTTGGCCGCGCCGTCGCTCACCACCACGATCGCACCCGCTCCCCGACCCGCCGGCGTCGCCGCCAGCGCGGCGAGGGCGCTGCCCGGCGCCGTGGCCCCGGTGCCGCCGACGTCGGCGTGGGCCGTATCCGCGCCCAGGCGCGTGGCGAAGGGGAGCACGGTCACGCGGGCGCGTCCCGCCCAGGCGCGTTCCAGCGCCCGCACGGCCTCCCCCGCCACCGCCGCCCGCGTCGGAGCGCCCGGCGCCACCGGCAACTCCATGCTGGCCGAACGGTCCAGCAGCACGACCACGCCGCCGCGGCCGCCGCCGCGGTTCACGAGCACCGGCTGCGCCAGCAGCCAGGCGACGAGCAGCAGCGCGGCGAGGCGAAGGGCGGGCAGCAGGCGTCGCGCCGCGCGCGGCAGGGGCGGCACCGCAAAGCGGTAGGCCCAGACGCTCAGCCCGAGCAGCCCGAGGCTCAGGCCGAGCAGCACGAGCCAGGGAGCGTGCGGAGCGAGGTGGACTCGGAGGAGGATCATGCGACCGTGGCGGACCCGGAGCCGCTCAGGCCCGCGCCTGGTCGGCGAGCCGCAGGCCCTCGAGGATGAGCCGGTCGAGATCGAGGTCGAGGGGCAGGTCGTTGGCCGGCGCGCGCTCGTCGGCGTGGAAGCGGAAGCGCCCCTCGCGCCACAGCAGCACGCCGTAGAGCATGCGCCGCAGCCCCTCGTGCACCGCCTGCGCCACCTGCGCCGGCGTGGCCGCTCCGGCCGCGCGCAGCACCTCGCCGATGCGGCCCGGACCACCGCGCTGCTGCCGCTCGAGCGCCTGTGCCAGCGCCGCCGGGCTGGTGTGCCCGCGGTGCACGAGCAGCTCGCCGGTGCGCACGACGTGACCGTCGGCCCGGGCGAAGACCGGGCGACCGTTCTCGAAGAACACGTCCACGGTCTCGTCGGCGGGGCGCTCGCCCGACGCGATCCGGGCGGTGGTGCGCGCCAGCTCGAGACGGCCGGTGGCCTGGGCGAGCTGGAGGAACTGCATCAGCTCCGCCGGCTGGAAGCGGGCGAGATCGCCCTCCAGCGCGACGCTCACCGCGAGCCCCAGCGCACGTCGCCGACCACCCCGCGACGCGCCGCCTCGCCCTTCATCACCCGCAGGTTGTACCAGCCGAGGGCCGCGACCTGGACGATCGCGGCGACGAACAGCACGCCGATGGCGGTGACGGTCAGCGGGGCGAGACGCGCGGACCACGGCAGCCGGACCACGTGCAGCAGCGCGAGGAAGGAGACCAGCCCCACCATCACCACGCCGCTCAGGCGGCCGAACAGCGTGGGCCGGATCGTCACCGGCCCGACGAAGAGGTAGAGACCGGCGCCACCGAGCATCAGCAGCGCGTAGCGCAGCAGGGCCGCGGCCAGCACCCAGCCCGGGATCATGTGCGCCCGGTGCAGGCCGACGAAGACCGTCACGTTGAAGCCGATGTCCACGATCGGATCGAGCATGGTGCCGAGGCGCGTGATCTGCCGCCAGCGTCGCGCCACCCAGCCGTCGGCCACGTCGGTCAGCTCGGCCACCAGGTAGCAGACCAGCGCCAGCGCGAAGTGGCGCTCGATCAGGAACAGCACGATGCCCGGCGCCAGCGTGATGCGCAGCAGGGTCAGCGCCGTCGGCAGGTTGACGGCCGACAGCGGGTAGCCGTCGCGGTCGCGCAGCAGGTCCACGTGCAGCGAGACCAGCCCGAAGACCGGCGTCATGGTCAGCGTGGTGAGCAGGAAGAGGTCCAGCCCCAGCCGCAGCCCGTCGAGCGTGGCGACGATCGCGGCGGCGACGAAGACCAGGGCGAAGAAGACGAGGCCGAGGCTCCAGATCGAGCGGACGGCGCCGGGGTTCGCGACGAAGCTCTCTCGCGCCCGCGCCAGGCTGCGGCGGACGTAGCGCGCGACCGCCCGGAGGGCGAAGCGCTCCTGGCGCAGCTCCTTGAGGTAATCCTCGATGAACACCGGGCCTCCGCGGGGGCGTGGCGCTGGTCCAGCGGTTCGGGTCGCGGGCAGGATACGCGCCGAAGCGCGGGGGCGGCAAACCGGCGGGGCGCGACCGGCGGGGCGCAACGATCCCGCGGGGTCCGCCCCCTCCCGCGGCGGCGGACGGGACGCCGCCCACCCCGGAAACGCGCGGGGCCGGGGCTCGCGCCCCGGCCCGTACGCCACCGATCGCCGGTGATCTAGCGCTGATCGCTCCCGGCCGCACGCTCGCGGGCCACCGCCTGCGCGGCGGCCAGCCGCGCGATCGGCACCCGGAACGGAGAGCACGAGACGTAGTTCAGGTTCGCCCCGTGGCAGAACTCCACGCTCGGCGGATCGCCGCCGTGCTCGCCGCAGATGCCGACCTTGAGCTGGGGACGCGTGCTGCGCCCGCGCTCGACTGCCCACTTCACCAGACCGCCCACGCCCTCGGTGTCGAGGTGCACGAACGGATCGCCCGGCAGGACCTTCTTGCTCACGTACTCCGGCAGGAACTTGCCGGCGTCGTCGCGCGAGAAGCCGAAGGTGAGCTGGGTGAGGTCGTTGGTCCCGAAGGAGAAGAACTGCGCCTCCTTCGCCACCTGGTCGGCGGTCACCGCCGCCCGCGGCACCTCGATCATCGTGCCCACCAGGTACTCGACCTGCACGCCGCGGCGGGTCATGACCTCGTCCGCCGCCCGGCGCACGATCGCTGCCTGGTCCTTGAGCTCGTTCACGTGACCGACCAGCGGGATCATGATCTCGGGCGCCGCCTTCTTCCCCTTCACCGCCAGGTCGCAGGCCGCCTCGAAGATGGCGCGCGCCTGCATCTCGGTGACCTCGGGATAGGTGATACCGAGGCGGCAGCCACGGAAGCCGAGCATGGGGTTGAACTCGTGCAGCTCCTCGACCCGACGCAGGATCGTCGGGAGCTCCTTCTTCAGCGCCGCCACGGTGACCCGGTACTTCCTGGCCATCTCCTTCTTCTGCGCGGCGGTCGCCCGCGGCAGCCGCACCAGGTCCACCATGAGCTCCTCGCGCTTGGGCAGGAACTCGTGCAACGGCGGATCCAGCGTGCGGATGGTCACCGGGTAGCCGCCCATGGCCTCGAACAGACCCCGGAAGTCGGAGCGCTGCAGCGGCAGCAGCTTGGCCAGCGCCTGCCGGTAGAGCTTCTCCGGCCCGGCCAGCTTCGCCCTGAGCGCGACCAGCTCGGGCTTGCGCCGCTTCGCGCTGGCGCGGTCGGCGCCCGCCAGCTCGGCCTCGAGCGCCCGATACTTCTCGCGCAGCAGCTTGGCCTCGGGGGCGTTCATGATCATCTGCACCACCCAGGGCAACCGGTCCTCGGCGAAGAACATGTGCTCGGTGCGGCACAGCCCGATGCCCTCGGCACCGAACGCCCGCGCCTGCTTGGCGTCGCGCGGGATGTCGGCGTTGGCGCGGACCTTGAGCCGGCGCACCTCGTCGGCCCAGCCCATGAACGTGCCGAACTCGCCGCTCACCTCGGCGGCGATGGTGCGGGCCTCGCCGAGGTAGACGCGGCCGGTGGAGCCGTCGAGCGACAGCCAGTCGCCCTCGCGGATCACCCTGCCGCCCACCGTCAGGCTGCGGCCCTTCTCGTCCACCCGCACGCTCGAGGCGCCCGAGACGCAGGGCTTGCCCATGCCGCGGGCCACGACCGCCGCGTGCGAGGTCATGCCGCCGGTCGCGGTCAGCACGCCCTGCGCGGCGTCCATGCCGTGGATGTCGTCCGGCGTGGTCTCCTTGCGCACCAGGATGACCTTCTCGCCTTCGTGGCCGCGCTCGGCCGCCGTGTCGGCGTCGAACACCGCCCGGCCCACCGCCGCGCCGGGCGAGGCCGCCAGGCCCTGGGTGAGCAACGGCAGCTTCTGCTTCGGATCG
>CAYNPF010000007.1:0-21440 GCA_964398895.1 uncultured bacterium | reverse complement strand
ATCAGCCGCTCCATCGCGCCTTGGGCCGGCTGGAACAGCGCCTCCTGCCGCCGGTAGGTGGCCTCGGCGGTGCGCAGGGCCTGGTCGGCCTCGCGCGCCCGCGCCCGGGCCGTCGCCGCGGTGGCCCGCGCCTGGTCGTAGTACGCCTGGTACTGCCGGTCGTCGAGCTGCAGCATGAGCTGGCCGCGCCGCACGTGGTCACCCTCCTTGACCGCGAGCACCACGATCTTGCCCATGATGTCGGCGCTGACCTTCACCTGCGTCTTCGCCTCGATCTTGCCCGGCGCCCGGACGCGCGAGGTGATGTCCTCCTGGCGCACCCGCGCCAGTTGCACCCCCACCACGCGCCCACCCCGTCCCCGCGACACGTTCAGGACGATGAGCCCCGCCAGCAACACCACCACCAGGGCACCCAGGCCCAGCCACAGCCACCCCTTGCGCTTCACGGACGCCACTCCTTCCCCGAGCGTACGGCCGGTCTCAGACGCCCCGACCACGCACCTGATCCAGCCGCGCCTCGGCCACGCGGATCCCGGCCAACGCGGACACCCGCTGGCTCTCCGCCCGCTGCAGCTGCACCTGCGCGTCGATGAGATCCAGGATCGTCGCCGAACCGACGTTGTACTTCTGCTGCGTGAGCTTCATGTTCTCCGTCGCCGACTCCAGCGCCGTGCTCGCCAGCCGCTCGCTGGCCAGCGCCTGCTGATACGTCAGCGTCGCGAGGTGCACCTCGCCCGTCAGGTTGCGGCGCAGGACGTCATAGGTGCTCTGCGCCCGCGCGAGCTGCGCCCGCGCACCGGCGCTGGTCGCGCTCCGCGTGAGCGGATCGAAGAAGTCCCAGTTCAGTGCCACCGTGCCGCTCACCCGGCGGTCCGACTCCGAGTGCGCGCTCGTCGGGACGTCGTGCTCGTCGTAGGTCTTCGTGTCGCTGAAGGGCTCGACCACCGTGCTGCCGCCCAGGGTCACGTAGGGCAGCCAGGCCATGCGCGCCGACCACACCCGGGACCGCGCCGAGCTCAGGGCCGTCACCGCCGCCTTGAGGTCCGGCCGGTTCGCTTCGGCCTCCCGCAGTACGGACGCCTCGTCGTAGTCCTGCCCCACCGCCACCAGCGTCGTGTCCACCTCGCCGAGCCGGGCCTCCTCCACGCCGATGAAGCCGGCCAGCGCGTTGCGCTGCTCGAGCAGCGTCTGCACGGCCGCGATCGAATCGAGCTGGCTCTGCGCCGTCTGCACCTGCGCCTTGAGCAGGTCGCTGCGCGAGACCGAGCCGACCTCGAACAGCACGCGCACCCGCCGCTCGCTGTCGCGGGCCAGCACCAGGGCGTGCTGGTTCACCTCCACCAGCTTGACCGCCTTGACCACCTCGTAGAACTGCTGCCGCGCCTGCAACGCCACCGAGCTGCGCGTGGCCTGCCGCTGCCAGCGAGCGCTCTGCAGCCCGCTGCGGGCCGAGGCCACGTTCGCCAGCGACGACAGGTTGAGCACCGACCAGCTCCCGCTGATCTCCGGTGTCGTCGAGTAGTAGTCGTACTCGGGGGTGGAGTTCGGCACGAGCGTCTGTCCGCCCACCACCGTCGTGCCACGCTGCTTCCGCGTCTGCGATCCGCTCCGCGTCAGCGACGCTCCCACCGACGGCAGCACCGCCGCCCACGCCCCGAACGCCGTGCTGCCCGCGGTGAGGACATCGGCCTGCGCGTTGATGACCTGGCTGTTGTGCTCGAGCGCCAGCTGGACGGCGCGGTCCGCCGTCAGCGGCGCCTCCGCACCCGCCGCCCCCGCCAGACACAGGCACCCGGCCAGCGCGAGGCAGGAAACGGTCCGGCCCCTTCCCCTCATGGGCATCCTCCATGGAACGCGCCCGCCGAGGCGGGCGCACCTGAATGCATCTACGGACGCGGCGCGAAAGGGTTGCAACCGCCGCCCCTCAGGCCCCCGGCGTCATCAACCCCGACACCACCGCCACGATGGCCGAGAGGGCGATCCAGACCGCCCCCAGGGTCAGCACCACGCGGCGCCGGTCCGCCCCGCTCAGGGCCGCCGCCCCCAGCCCCAGGACCACGACGTACCAGAGCGCGAACGGGCCGATCCCGTGGTCGAGGAACAACCCCAGCCCCGTCATCAGCTTCGAGGGGACGTCCTCCGGTGGCAGGACCACCCCGAATCCCGTGTGCACCCCCACCATCGTCTCGTTCACCCAGCCCAGGATGAACGTCAGGATCTGCGACGGGATCGCCACCAGGCCGGCCCAGGCCGTCACGGCGAAGGCGTCGCGGTAGCGGAACCGGTGCCCCAGCAGGAAGCCGGCCGTGATCCAGGGCAGCAGGGCGAAGACGCAGACCATCAGCGGCACCGAGATCGCCACGACCGCGAAAGAGATCCCCATCGAGAGCGGGCCGCTCACGTGCTCCTCGATCTGGGGCAGCGCCTCCGGCGGGATCTGTCCGGACTCCACCTGCCGTTCGATCTGCGCCATCTGCGTGGGCACGATCGCCCGTTGGTAGATCAGGGCCGTGCCCGCCACCGAGACGATCAGGGCCAGGAGGAGCGGGAACCACCACTGCGCGCGGTGCTCCAGCCCCGTCCAGGCCCGGGCCGGACGCGCGAAGACCGCCACCGTGCGGGCACCGAGGGACAGCGACGGCGCGGGCTCGGGAACCGGGGACTGCGGGGTGAGCGTCGTTTCCACGTTCGCCTCCGGGAGGAAGACACGGGTCGGGCGGGAGCGTTGACGGTGCCAGATTAGAGAGTCGCGGCCCCGAAGGCAATCGGGGGGCTACGAACGCAGCCGGAGGGGTGCCGGAGCGCGGGCGCGCGGCGCCGGGACCGGGCGCGGGGCCTGGGGCCCCGCGCCCGCGGCACTCAGTGCAGCGTGAACTTCACCGGCACCGCGACCCACACGGCGACCGGCTTGTTGTTCGACAGCGCCGGCTTGAACACCCACTGCCGGACCGCCGCGATCGCCGCGGCGTCCAGCATCGGGATGGACTTGACGACGCGCGTGTCCTTCACCTTGCCATCCTTGCCGACCAGCGCCTGGACCATCACCGTGCCATCCACGCTCGCCTCGCGGGCGAGATCGGGATACTGCGGCGCCTCCTTGTGAATGGCCTCGGGCAGCTCCTCGACGTAGACGTACTCGCCGAACTTCGGCAGGTCCTCCTCCGTCGGCGGGGCCACCACGATCTGCTGGTTCTTGTCCTCGGACGACGACATGCTCGGCGTGGCCGCCGCGATCTCCTCCTGCGACTTGATGGTCGCGTCGGAGGGCGCCTCGGCGTCCGGCACCGGCACGGGGACCGCCGCGGCCGGCGCGGCCACCGCCGCCGACACCCGCACCTGCGGCGGAGCGGCGTCGTTGGACAGCGGCGGCGGAGCGGCGATCTCGCGGTACGGCACCACGATGACGCTCGTCTCCTTCGGCTTGCGCTGACTCAGGACCGTGTTGGTCCCGAAGCCCACCAGGAACACGAGCACGATGGCGCCGCAGGCCACCAGCACCGCCCGCGACATGTACTTCTGCGCAACTTCCCTCAGCTCGGGTGCCCCGTAGGGCATGAACTCGTACAGCGAAACGCGATCGGAAGGCGCGGTCGTCATAGCGGCTCGACCTCCTTCCGTTCCTTCTCCGCGAGCGTCTGGAGCGAGAACCTCGTCAGCTTGGCGAGATCCAGCTCGTCGATGATGCGCACCATGTCGTTGAACTTCGCCTGCCGGTCCACCTTCACCAGCACGATCTTCTGGGCGTCGTTCCGGTAGAGATCGAACACCTTCTCCAGGTCGAGCACCGGTGAGCGAGCCCACGGATCCGTCGCATTCCGGAAGTACGCACGATCCGGCAGGACGCGGATCTCCAGCACCTTGGACACCGCCACCGGGACGGTCGAATTGTTGTCCGGCGGCAGGTTGATCTCCAGCGCCTGCGGCGTCCGGAACACCGTCGTCACCATGAAGAAGATCAGGAGCAGGAAGGCGACGTCCACCATGGGCGTCATGTCGATACGGATGCCGATACGACGCTTCGGGCGTTTGCCACCCTTGCCCTTCTTCGCTGCACGGGGCTGTGGGGCGTCTACTGCGCCCATGGACTCTCACCTCCTCGGGGATCTCGGTTCATTCGTTGGCGCCTCCCAGCTTGCCGCCCTTCATGCCCAGCTCCGTCATCACGTTGAAACGCGGAGCATTGGCGGACTGCAAGGCGTCCATCATGTCGGCCATGATGCCGAACTGCGCGTCCTTGTCCATCTTCACGATCATGCGCGCCGACGGCTGCGCGAGTCGGGCGTCCTTCAGCCAGCCCTTGAGGTCCTCGAGCAAGTTGTCCGTGTTGACGATCTGCTCGACCTTGTCGGCTCCCTTGCGGTAGACGACCTTCACCTGCGAGACGTTCGTCGGTGGCTTCGGTGCGGTGACGACGATCGTGATGACCCCCGTCTCCGGCACCTTCAGCTCCGAGTTCGACTCCGGCAGGCTCACCTTGTCCTGGTCGGGCGGCTTGAACTGCGTCGTCGTCATGAAGAAGATGAGCAGAAGGAACGCAACATCCACCATCGGCGTCATGTCGATGCTGATGCCGATGCGGCGCTTCTTCTTGAGCATCCCAGCACTCCCTTACTTCTGCTGGAGCGTCGAGGACGCCAGCAACTGGACCGCCTCGTACGAGGCCTCGTCCATCATGTAGTTGAAGTTGTCCACGCGCGTCACGAAGACGTTGTAGATCACGATACCGCAGATGGCGATCATGAGGCCGCCGGCGGTGTTGATGAGCGCCTCCGAGATGCCGATGGCGAGCTTCGTGGCGTCCACCGCGCCCGAGTGACCGAGCGCCGCGAACGAACGGATCATCCCGAGCACCGTGCCGAGCAGACCGACCATCGTGCCGATCGAGGCGATCGTGGACAGCGCGATCAGGTTGCGCTCGAGGAGCGGCACTTCGAGGCCGTTGGCCTCCTGGATGGCCGCCTGGGTGTCGGAGACGATCTTCTCACGCGGGGCGCCCTCGGCCCGGGCCTGCTGGTAGCGCTCGAGGCCGGCGCGAATCACGTTCGCCGCCGAGCCGCGCTGCTGGCCGCACAACTGGATGGCGCCGTCCACGTCCTGCGAACGCAGCTTCTTGCGGACGTTGTTCAGGAACTCGGCCGGGCTGCCCTTGCCCTGCGCCTTCTTGAGGCTCCAGAGCCGCTCGATGATGAACGAGATCTCGAGGATGGCCAGCAGGATCAGGCCGGCGACCAGCGGACCGCCCTGCTTCATCTGCTCGCCCAGTGGGCCCAGGCGGGGCAGCTGCGACCACACGGCGACCGAGACGATGACGGCCAGGATGAATCCCAACGGGACGATGAAGCGCTTCATGCTTGGGCTTCCTTCCTCCAACCCCCGCCGGCGCCCCACGGGCGCCTCTACGGGCTGGTCATGGGTTCGAGCAGGCCTTTCCCGCCGAACCGGAGGTGGCCGGCCTCGGTCGAGGCCATCCACGCTCCGTGATGATGGTTGACTCGGTCCGCCCGGTCCGCGGAACGAGGTTCCCCACTACTCCGCGAACGCAGCCAGCGCTTCGTCCTCGGTGTCGTGATGGTCGAACACCATGATCAGCTTCGTCATGGTGAACAGGTCCTTCAGGCGCTTTCCCAACCCGCACAGCTTGATCTCACCCCCGCGCGCCTTGTAGTTCGCATAACCGCGCATCAACACGCCGAGCGCGGTCGAGTTGAGGGCCTGGCACTCCGCCAGGTTCAGCACCAGGCGCTGGTTGCCCGCCGCCGCCTCGTCCAGGATCGCCTTCTGCAGCTCGTCCGTCTCCCTGTCCCCGAAGAAGTTCCCCGCCGGATAGAGGATGACGATGGTCTGGACCTGCCTGCGACGCACACCCATGCCCTTTCCTCCGGTCACCTGGGCCGCGCTGCGCGGACACCCCGCCCGCTCAGACGCCGCCCTTCTCCGCGAAACTCGCGATCGCCTGCTCCTCGTTGGCGTAGACGTCGAAGACCAGCGAGAGCTTCGTGATCACGAAGATGTTCTCGATCCGTTTGTCCACCGAGCAGAGCCTCATCTGCCCGCCCCGACGCACGTAGTTCGTGTGTGCGGAGATCAACACCCCGAGCGCCGTCGAGTTCAGGTGCTGCACCTCGGCCAGGTTGACGACGAGGTGCCGGTTGCCCCCCTCCGCCAGCTTCTTGATCGCCTGGTCGAGCTCCTCGGTCTCCTCGCCGCCCGTCAGGTAGCCGTGCGGCATGATGATCGCGATGCTGCCGACCTCGCGCTGCTTCATCTCTTCCCCCCTACCTCGCTCCGCCCTCGAGCAGCTTCAGGCCGTTCCGCGCGTCCCCGTTCGCCGGGTCGAGCTGCAGGACCCGGCGGTAGGATTCGACCGCCTTCGCGCGATTGCCCGAGTTCTGGCAGGCCTGCGCCAGCCAGAGCAGCGTGCCCGGGTCCTTCGGGTTGATGCTCGCCGACTCCTCCAGACGCGCGATGGCCCCGGGATGATCCCGCCGCAGGAGGTGGTAGTAGCCGAGCTGCCGCAGGGCGATCGCCCGATTGTTCGTGGCCGTCTGGTCCAGCGCGACGGCCTGCTCGAACTCGGCCTCCGCCTGCGCCGAGGAGTCCGCCTGGCTGTAGAGCAGCCCCAGCCAGAAGTGCCGGTCCGCCCTGCCGCCGGCGAGTGCGACCGACTGCCGCATCGCTTCCAGGGCCGAGGGAACGTCACCCAGTTCGCGGTAGGCCAGACCGATGTAGTAGTAGGCTTCGTCACTCGTCGGGTCAAGGGCGATCCGCCGCCGGAAGATGTCCACGGCCTGCGCGTAGATCGCCGCCGCCGCCTGCCTGTCGGTCCGGGCCAGGTCGCCGGCCTGCCCGAAGCGGATGCGCCCGATCTCGTTGAGCGCCACCGCCGCCAGCTTCGTGGTCGAATCGCGGTCCACGATGCTCGAGTACAGCGACTCGGCCCGGGCCGTGTTCTTCTGGATCGTCATCATCCGCGCCAGCCGGTAGATGTCCTCGGGCGCGATGTCGCTGCCCGCCCGGTCGTAGTCCGCGGCCGCGAGGTCGAACTCGCGACGGTCGATGCGCAGCCGCGCGCGGATGGTGAACATCTCCTTCGTCTTGTCGCCGAGCTGCTCGGCCCTGGTCAGCGCCTCGAGCGCCTTGTCGGCGAGGGCCTGGTCCTTCTCCGCGAGGCTGAGGTAGTAGTAGTCGCGCCCCAGCACGCTCCAGCCCCTGGCGTCGTCGGGCATGAGCTGGACGTACTTCTCGAGCGGAGCGCGCGCCTCGCCGTAGCGCCGCGGATCCGCCTTGCCCGAGCGGTAGAGCAGCTCGCCCAGCGCGTACTGCGCCGCCGGGTACTCGGGATCCCGCGCGACCACCCACTGGAACTCCTCGAGGGCCGACACGTAACGCTGCCCGTAGTAGAGGGCCTTGCCCAGCGCGAAGTGCAGGTCCACGTCGGCGGAGTCCTGCGCCACCGCCGACTGGTACTCGGGGTAGGCGAGGTCGAAGGTCCCACGCTTGACGTAGAAGTCCCCCAGCGCGCGGTGGGTCGCCGGATCGTCGGGCGACTCCTGCACCGCCATCGTGTACCAGATGCCCGCGTCCCGCAGCGAGTCGCGGGCCGCCGCGATGTCACCCATCGCGATCAGGAAGCGCGGCCGCCACTTGGCGCCCCAGTTCAAACCGCGATTCGCCGAGGCCACGGCCTCCGCGTAGCGGCCGAGCTGCGTCAGCGCCGCCGCCAGACTGAGCTGGGCCTCGGGATAGCGGCGGTCCAGCTCGACGGCCCGCTGCAGGCTCGGCACCGCCTCCTCGTACTTCTCCTGCTGGCGGAGCACCTCGCCCCTGCCGTAGTAGGCCATGGCCAGCTGCGGGTCCATCTTCCCGGCCAGGTCGAAGGCCTCCATCGCCCTGCCCAACTGGTGGCGACGCAGGTACACGAGGCCCACGCCGCCGCGCCCCTCGGCCACGCCCTGCCCGGCCGCCTGCTCGAAGAAGCGCTCGGCCTCTTCGAGCTTCCCGGCCTGCAACGCGGTCCGGCCGTCGCGCAGCGCGTCCGCCCGCGCCGCGACGGGCACGACCAGCGTCAGCAGGCCGGCCAGCAGCAGCACCATCCAGCACCCAGCTCCGATTCGATTCGCGGTTCTCATGGGGGTCGGTCCGTCTCCTGTCAGTGGCTCGGGATCATCGGGGAGCGGTGCACGAAGCGCACCGGTACCGACGTCGGCACGAGGCCCGCCTCATGGACGATCTGCTGTCCGGCGCGGCTGGTCACGAACGTGTTGAAACCCTTGGCGAGCTGCGAGCCCTTGGTCCTCAGGTAGAGGCTGAAGTAGCGCGTCACCGGGTAGGTCCCCGCGTAGACGGTCTGGGCGTCGGGCCGCGTCGTCGGGAGTCCGCGCAGCCCCGCCACGCGCAGCGCCGTGGCGCCGTCCGTGGGCGTGGCCAGCGTGACGTAGCCCAGCGCCAGCGGATCCGCGGCCACGCGGGTGGCCACCGCCGAGTCCGACGGTTCCGTGATGACCCGGGCGCCGATGTCGCCGCCCGCCATCACCCGCTCCGCGAAGAACCCCGTCACATCCGACTCCATCGGCTGCACGACCGGGTGGATCGGCTGGCGGGATCCCGCCAGGGCCGACCAGTCGCGGATCGTGCCGCGGTAGATGTCCCGCAACTGCGGGACGGAGACGTTCTGCACGGGATTCGACCGGTTCACCAGGAACACCAGCGCGTCCCGCGCAAACAGGAAACCCTCCAGTTCCAACCCGCCCCGGACCGCCGCCGTTCTCTCCTCGGGCGCCAGGTCCCGGGTGATGACCGCCGCATCGCACTCCGCCGCGAACAGCGCACCCACCGCCGCGCGCGACGTCCCGATCCGGATCTCGATGTTCGCCTGCGGGTAGAGAGCCTGGAACTCGTCCCGCTCCCGGACGATCATCGCGTGCGCCTCGGGCGCGCACACGATCGTCATACGCCCGCTGGTCAGGGACTCTTCCACGGTTCCGGGATGCCGTCGGACCCCGCAACCCCATGCCGCCAGGCCGAACAAAAGAAAGGCGACCGACAGCCATACCCTGCCGGCATGGCCCTCCCGGACGCCGAAGCGTGAACAGTCTAGGAAGCCGTCTCGCGCCTTGTCAATCAATGCGTACCTGCCCGTCGCAACCCCGGTCCCGGCCTGCGGATCGCCCCACCCGATGGAAGAGGAAGGCAGGTTAGGGTGGCGTCACGGGGGTGTCAAGAGGCGCTCCCGCCGCGATGCGCGCCCTTGCTCCCGGCCCGGTCCCTCGCTACACTCCTCCCCGGTCGAATGCCGGCCCCTCGCCGACCCCGACATCGCGTGAAGTGGGGAGTCCCCTGGCTCGTCCGCGTCCCGCTTCCTCGTGCAGCACGCATCTCGTTCGACGTGGGCAGCGCAAGCCTCTCGCTGGGGCGTACGAGGGCTCCCCTTGCTCTTTCCCTTCGTGCGCGGTCGTCTGCGTCCATGAAGAAGCGCCCTCGCGCCGCTCCAGCCGCCGAGAGCCGGGCTGAGCCTCCCGCAGCCCCTCGCTTCGCGCTGCTGCCCGGCTGGCGCGAACTCCTCGATCCGCGCGCCCCCTGGCTCATCCCTCTCCTGCTGGTGGTGGCGACCCGCCTCGTCGCCTGGTCCGTCCTCCCCGTCGCGGCCGAGGACGCCTACATCACCTTCCGCTACGCTCGCCATCTCGCCGCCGGCCTCGGCCTCGTCTACAACCCCGCCGAGCGCGTTCTCGGCTTCTCGTCCCCGCTCTGGACGCTCTGGTCCGCGCTCGGGCTCCGGCTCCTCCACGACCCGGTGCCGTGGACGCGTCTCAGCAGCCTGCTCGCCGACCTCGTCACCCTGATCGTCGCCACCGGACTCCTCGAGCGGGAGACCGGGACGTCCGGCCGCCCTGGCCGGACCGCCGCGTGGTGCTTCGCCCTCTTCTTCGCGCTCTGGCCCTACTTCGCCTTCGTCTCGGCGTCCGGCATGGAGAGCAGCGCGATGCTCGCGCTGCTCGCGCTCGGAGCGGTCCTCGCCCGTCGCGGCAGCCCGGCGAGCGGCCCGGTGCTCGCCCTGCTCGCCCTGTGGCGCCCCGAGGGACTCCCGGCCGCCGCCGTGCTCGCCCTCGGCGCCCGCGGACGCGACCGCCTCGTCGCCGCCGCGCTCACCGCGGCCGGCCTCACCGCTCTCACCGCCTACTTCGGCTCGCCTGTGCCCCAGAGCCTCCTCGCCAAGGCGACGGTCTACGGCACGCCGGGCCCCTGGGCGGGGCGCTTCTGGTGGGGCTGGGCCCTGCCGCTCCGCCTGCCCGGGGTAGGCGCCACCGGGGAGGCCCGGCACCTCGGCTTCCTCTCCGTGCTGCTGGCCCCGGCCCTCTTCGCGGGTGTCGCGCCGCTGTGGCGCCGGCGCCGCGGGGCGCTCGCCCTCGCCGTCCTCGCCGCGGCCCTCGTGTGGGCCGCCTACTCCGCCCTCGGCGTCGCCTACTTCTACTGGTACCTCGCGGTGCCGCTCCTCGCCGCCGCCCTGCTGGCCGCGGTCGGCCTGCCCCGCCTCGTCCGCGGCTGGCCGGTCTACGCCGCCGTCGTCCTGCTGATGAGCACGCAGTGGCTGGACGCCGCGCCCTTCTACGTCGGGCGGGCGCAGAACGAGTACTTCGGCTTCGCCGCGGTCGGGCAGTTCCTGCGCGAGCACGCGCGACCGGGCGAGTCCGTGCTCCTCGAGCCCATCGGGATCGTCGGCTGGCTGGCACCGGTGCGGATCGTGGACGAGATCGGCCTCGTCTCGCCCGCGGTGGCCGCACGGCGCGCCCGTGGTCCGGGCTGGTACACCGACGTGGCCGCGAGGTACCGGCCCGACTGGATCGTGGTCCGCCGCCGCCTGCTCGACGGCCTCGACGCCTTCGCCGGCGCGGGCGCTCCCTTCCGCTCGGCGGCCGAGCGCGACACGCTCTTCGCCGGCTACCGCGCCCTGGCCACGTTCGACGAGGCGGCCTCCGGCGCCAACGCCCTCGTCGCCCTGCACCGCCGCTGAGCGCTCAGGGCTTCAGCCGGTAGAGCATCCGCGGGAACGGGATCGCCTCGCGCAGGTGCTCCAGCCCCGCGATCCAGGCCAGCGTCCGCTCCACCCCGATGCCGAAGCCCGAGTGCGGGACCGAGCCGTAGCGACGCAGGTCCTTGTACCAGTCGAACGCCTCCTGCGGCAGGCCGTGCTCGGCAATCCGCTGCGTGAGCAGATCGAGCGAGGCCATGCGCTGGCCCCCACCGATGATCTCGCCGTAGCCCTCCGGCGCCAGGCAGTCGCACGACAGGCAGAGCCGCGGATCGGCGGGGTCGGGCTCCATGTAGAAGGCCTTCACCGCCGCCGGGTAGTTCGTCACGAAGATCGGGGTCTCGAACTGGTTCGCCAGCAGCGTCTCGTCGGGAGCGCCGAAGTCGTTGCCCCACTCGAAGGGCTGCCCGGCCGCCTGCAGCCGTGCGACCGCGTCGTCGTAGTGCAGCCGCGCGAAGGGCGCGCGCACGCGCTCCAGCGCGGCGATGTCCCGCTCGATCACCTTGAGCTCCTCGCCCCGTTGCTCGAGGATCCGTCCCACCACCGCGACCAGCATCCGCTCCTCGAGCGCGATGACGTCCTCGAGCGTCGCGAAGGCCCACTCCGGCTCCATCATCCAGAACTCGATGAGGTGCCGGCGCGTCTTGCTCTTCTCCGCCCGGAACGCCGGCCCGAAGCAGTAGCTGCGGCCGAAGGCCATCGCCGCCGCCTCCTGGTAGAGCTGGCCGCTCTGCGACAGGTAGGCGGTGTCGTCGAAGTAGCGCGTCTCGAACAGGGTGCTCGTGCCCTCGCAGGCGTTCGGCGTGAAGATCGGCGAGTCCACGAGCACGAAGCCCTCGCCGTCCATGAAGTCGCGCAGCGCCGCGATGAGCTCGGCGCGGATGCGCAGCACCGCGTGCTGCCGCGAGGAGCGCAGCCAGAGGTGGCGGTGGTCCATCAGGAACTCGGTGCCGTGCTCCTTCGGGCTGATCGGGTAGGGCTCGGAGCGCGAGACCACCTCGACCGATTGCAGCCCCATCTCGACCCCGACAGCGGCGCGCTGCCGCGCACCACCACCGACGATTCCTGCGTGAGTCCGGAGAGCGCCTCCCACTGCTCGGGAGGCAGGTCGTTGCGACCGGCGACGCACTGGATCGTGCCCGAACCGTCCCGCACCTCCACAAACTGGACCTTGCCGCTGGAGCGGTGGTGCTCCAGCCAGCCCCGGACCTCCACCACCGAGCCGACGTACCGGGCGGCCTCGGCGACGCGGATCCAGGGCACCGCACCCGTCGGCGTTGCGCTCATCGCTCCACCCTCCAGCGGACCTGCCGGAACCGCCACTCCGCTCGCCCGTTCCGACCGCCCCGGCGTCCGCACATACCCCTCAAGCGGGCCCCTGCCGGGGCCGATAACGCGTTCGAGGAATGGCACGTTAGGGTCGCCCCCCAGCACTGTCAAGGGACTGAGCCACCATGCATCCTATCCACGGCCACCCGCCCTGTGGCACCCGTCGCCCCATCGCGTCGCGGGCACGCGCGCTCGTCCCCGTCGCCGTCGTGCTGCTCCTCGTCGGTCCCGGCCGGGCCCTCGCCGCCACGGCACGCCGCGCCGTCCTGCCCACGACGCCCGCGCGCCACGCCGTCGCCCCGCCCGCCCCCGCGCACGCCCCCACCGACCTGCGGGACCTCTCGGCCTGGCTCGACTACCGCATGCGCAACCACCTCGCGGCACTCCCGCTCGAGGCCCGCTACTTCTATCGCGAGGGGCTGCTCCTGCACGACGACGGCCAGCACGAGGAGGCCGTCCGCCTCGTGCGCGGCGCCGCCGAGCTGGACCCCGGCTTCGTCTCCCCGCACCTGACGCTGGCCTCGTGGCTGCTGCTGCGCGAGCCCAGCCAGGCGCTGTTGCAGTACGCCGCCGTGATCGAGCTCGCCCGCGACGACTTCCTCCTGCAGCTCGCGCTCGCCGGCAACGCCCTGCACCTGCTGCTCATCGGGCTCTTCATCGGCCTGCTCGGCGCCGGGCTCGTCGTGCTGGCCCTGCACCATCACGAGTTGCGTCACGCCTGGAGCGAGCGCATCGGCCGCCTCGCCAGCCCGACCACCGCGCCGCGATGGGCCTGGGGCGTGCTCCTGCTCCCCTTCGCCTCCGGCCTCGGCCTGGCGCTGCCCACGCTCGTCCTGCTCGCCCTGCTGCGTCCGACGCTGCGGGCCGCCGAACGCGCCGTCCTCTACGGGCTCCTGCTCGTCGTCCTCGCCCTGCCCTGGGCCGTGGGCGTGCTCGACCGGCTCGCGGTTCCCCTCGGCGAGGCCCGCGCTCCCTACTACGGCGTGCCGCTCGTCGCCGCCGAGATGCCGATGGCCGATCGGGCCACGGAGCTCTCCCGCCTCGCCGCCCGCGTGCCCGACAGTCCC
Source organism: uncultured bacterium (assembly GCA_964398895.1). Lineage (GTDB taxonomy): Bacteria > Eisenbacteria > RBG-16-71-46 > RBG-16-71-46 > RBG-16-71-46 > JANXPZ01. Next base: position 8,015 of record CAYNPF010000007.1, on the reverse strand, counting down.
TTCCTCCAGTTCGCCTCGGCCTGGACCGCGCGACGCAGCGGCGACCTCGCCATCGCCGAGGCCGGCTACCGTCACGCCCTCGACCTGTGGCCGCGCGACGACCGCGTCCTCAACAACCTCGGCAACGTGCTGGCCATGCAGGGACGTCCGGACGAGGCGCTCGATCTCTACCGGCGCGCCGGCTCCGCCAACCCCGGCAACGCCGCCCCGCCGTTCAACGCCTCGCAGATCTACACCCAGCGCTTCGACTACCACGCCGCCACCGACGCGGTGTCGCGCGCCTCGGCGCTCAACTTCGACCTCGTGAAGTCGTACCAGGCCCAGGCCACCGATGACGGCGTGCTCCCGCTCGTGGACCAGTGGATCTCGCCCCGCGCCTTCTGGGCCGCCCTGCCCTTGCGGCCGTCGGGCCTGGTCGCTCGCGACGCGCTGCCCCCGGTCTGGCGCGGCAGCGTCGAGTGCTCGGGTTGGGGCTTCACGGTCGCGACCCTGCTCCTCGTCGTGCTCGCCCTGCTGCTCGGCTCCCGCCTGCACCACGCCCTGCCGCTGCGCGCCTGCAGCAACTGCGGCGCCGTGCTCTGCCGCCGCTGTGCCCGCCGCCGCCGCGAGACCGCGCTCTGCCCGGCCTGCGCCGTCGTCGAGGCCCGCGCCGACAGCCCCGACTTCGCCCGCGTGCTCCTGCACCGACGTCGCCGCGAGGTGCTCGCCCACCGTCGTTACCTGCAGACCGGGCTCGCGTTGCTCGTCCCCGGCTACGGCATGCTCGCCCATCGGCGCGTCCTCGCCGCCGTGGTGCTGCTCGGCGCCACCGGGGCTCTGGCCGCCGTCAGCGCCGGCGTCGCCACGCCCTTCTGGTACGAGACCCGCCCGGTGCTGCCCATGCGCGGCCTGCCCGTCGTCGTGCTCGCCTGCGCCTGGCTCGCCCTCTACGCCGCCTCGTTCCTCGGCTACCTCGCCGAGCGGCGCCGCGCCGACGCCGAGGCCGCCGCCGCCGCCGCACCCGTGCGCAGCCGCATCCGCCTCTCGAACCGCGACCGCTCACCGCTGGCCGCATAGGGACCGTCATGGCGCTCCAGGGCAACCTCCGCGACTTCTCCGCCGGCGAGATCCTCCAGCTGCTCGGCAGCCAGAAGAAGACCGGCTGCCTCGTGCTCGATCACGACGGCCGGACGATGCCCGTGCACGTGCTCGAGGGGCGCGTCGTCTCGACGCGCAACCCCGGTCTGGCGAAGGACGATCCCCTGCTCGCCTTCCTGCGCGGTGTGCACCGCCTCTCCGAGGAGCAGTGCCGCGGCATCCAGACCATCCAGCGCGAATCCGGTCGCGACCTCGAGGACCTGCTGCTCAACGGGCGCTACCTCGACGCCGAGGAGCTGGCCGGCTACGTCGAGCGCCAGATCCTCGAGGAGATGACCCGGGCCGCGCGCTGGGAGACCGGCACCTACCGCTTCGACCCCCAGCAGCGCTGGGCCCAGCCGCCGCTCGCCCGCCTCAGCGTCGAGGGCGTGCTCATGGAGGTCGCACGCCGCGCCGACGAGGAGAAGCGCTACCACGCCGTCCTCCCCAGCCCGCTCTGCATCCTCGGCGTCTGCGACCTTCCCGATCCGTCGGCCGAACTCAGCGAGGAGGAGCGCGAGCTGTTCGGCATCGTGGACGGCCGCCACACCCTCGCCGAGATCGTCGCCGCCGCGCCGCTGTCCGAGTTCGAGACGTGCGAGGCCCTGCAGCGCATGCTCGAGGCCGGCTGGCTCGAGGTCACCGGCCAGCGCGATCCCGGCGTCACACCGCCCACGGCGCGCCCGGGCGCGCCCGAAGCGGCCGCGCGCTCCGACTGGCGCCGCGAGCTCGTCACCGCCGCGCTGCTCGTCGCCGCCGTCGCGCTCCTGCGCGTCGGCGCCCACGTCCTCGTGCCGCCGGTGTCGGCGGCCGCACCGACCGCCTTCGCCACCGCGCCGCTGCGCGACGTTCGCATGGCGCTCGAGCTCTTCCGCCGCGAGCGCGGCGGCTACCCCGCGCACCTCGACGACCTGGTGGAGGCGCGCTGGCTCGCCCCGCGACAGATCCGCGTGGCCGGTTACGACGTGCGCTACCGTGTCCGCGACGACGGCTCCGGGTACGACCTGCACCTCGAGCCGCGCTGACGCCCGCGCTTCCCCACCGCACCGCCCGCGCCGGCCAGGCTAGCTGCGGGCCTCCCCCCGATCCAGGATCCACGCCGCCGCGGCGCCGAGGTCGTCGCAGACGTGGTCCACCGCGGCACCCTCCGCCGCGAGTTCGGCCTCCGTCCGCCGCCCGTAGCCGGTGCGCACGAGCACTCCGCTTCCGCCCACCCGCCGCCCCGCCTCCACGTCGATCCGCTTGTCGCCGATCATCACCGAGCCCCGCAGCCGCAGGAGGTGGTCGCCCGCCGCCCGCTCCAGCAACCGCGTGCCCGGCTTGCGGCAACTGCAGCCCTCGTCCGGGCGGTGCGGACAGAAGTAGATCCCGTCCAGCTCCACGCCCCGGCCCCGCAGCACCACGCGCAGGCGCGCCATCGTCGCGTGCGCTGCCGCCAGCGGGAACAGACCCCGACCCACGCCGGCCTGGTTCGAGATGACCACGAGCGCCCACCCCGCGCCCTGGAGCTGGCGCAAACCCTCGGCCGCTCCCGGCAGCAGCTCGATGCCCTCCGGCGTGCAGAGGTGGTCGCGCTCGACCACGATCGTGCCATCGCGGTCGAGGAACACCGCCCCGCGCGGCGCCGCGCCGCGCTGCCGGGCCACGGCCCGCTCGCACAGCCGCTCGAGCGCCTCGGTGTCCGGGTGGGTCACGTCGGCCCGCGCGGGCGGGGAGCCCGCCGGCCAGAGACCGGTCCGCTCCCCGTCGAGACCGCGCGCCTGCGCCACCCGTGACCCGTCGCCCTCCTCGATCATCGCCCAGGCGTGCAGCGTGCTCCACGCCAGTTCGGCGGTCCGCTTCCAACCCCGCAATGCCTCGTCGTCCAGCGCCAGCACGAGGCAGCGCGCCCGCGCCAGCCAGCCCGCCAGCGTGACGCTCACCGCGTTCGGCCCGCCGATCACCACGTCCGCGTTCCGTCGCGCCGGGGCCAGCCCCCCGGCCACGCGCTCGAGCGCCTCCGCCGCGTCCGCGCCCGCCGGCGGCGGCGTCCTCCCGCCCCACACCACCGCGTGGCCCCGCAGCGCCAGGCCCGCCGCCGCCAGCGCCATCCGCGACGCGCGCTCCCCCAGCGAATCCGCGTGGACGAGGATCCTCATGCCGCCTCCCGCTCCGCGATCAGCTCCGCGCAGGCCGCCAGCACCTCGCGCGCCTCCACCGCCACCAGGCAGGGATACCCGATGCGGCAGTCCCGCCGGAAGCAGGGCGAGCAAACCGGCGGTCGCTGCACCACACGCACCCGCGGTCCCAGCGGCGCCGTCCACGCGCTGCTGGTCGAGCCGAACACGGCCACCGTCGCACAACCGGCCGCGGCGCACACGTGCGCCAGTCCGGAATCGTTGCACACGGCCACCGTCGCCGCCGCCGCCAGGCCGGCGAGTTCCGGCAGGCTCGTCTCCCCGGCCAGCGAGACCGCCGCCGCGCCGATCGCCGCCACCACCTCCGCGCACACCGGCCGGTCCTCCCGGGTCCCCACCACCCGCACCGCCAGCCCGCGCGCCGCCAGCCCGCGCCCCACCTCCGCGAAGCGATCCGCGCCCCAGCGCTTGGCCGGGCCGTAGATCGCCCCCGGCCCCAGCAGGGCCGTGCGCGACCCCGGCAACGCCTCCACGACGAGCGGCGGCGGCACCCGCAGCGCCGCGTCCGCGCCCAGTTCGCCGCCCAGCGCGAGGTACTCCTCCGCGAGGTGGCGATCCCCGCGGGGCGGTCGCGCCGGCGCCGACGTCAGCAGCGGACCGCGCAGCTCGCCGCGGTAGCCGATCCGTCGCCGCGCCCCCGTGCGCCGCGCGAACCACGCGCTCGAGAAGGACGGCGGCAGCACCAGCGCCGCGTCCGGACGCCAGCGCCGCAGTCCCGCGACCCGTTCCCCGCGGCCGCGGTCGTCCTCCGGCCAGGCGAGCCACTCCGCGGCCGTGCCGTCCCCGCGCAGCAGTTCCATCGGCCCCGCCGGACCGACGCAGCGGACCACCGCCCGCGGGAACGCGCCCCGGAGCGCGAAGAGCAGCGGCCGCGCCATGAGCACGTCCCCGAGCCAGTTGGGCAGGCGGACGAGGACGCGCTCCGGGTCGGACACGGCGGGGCCGCGCGCGCTCAGTAGGCCCGCGCGAAGAGGGCGAGACGCCGCCCGGCCGGGGCGACCCCGGCGAACTGCGCCTGGTCGAGCGGCACGTTGCGCAGCGTGGCCTGGCAGCGCTCCTTGATCTCGGCCTCGAGCCTCGCGTCGCTCTCCCACGGCAGTGTCACGAAGCCGCGCCGTCCCTCGTCCACGAAGTGACGGACGAGGTCCTCGAGCGACGCGGCGTGCGTCGTGTGGGCGTCGCGGAACTCCCGGGCCGCGCGGAACAGGTCCGCCTGCACCTCATCGAGCAGCGCCGGCAGCCGGTCGGCGAGCTGCTCGAGCGGGATGGACTCCTTCCTCCGGTCCAGCCGCCGCACGCTCATCACCGCCGCCTTCGCCACGTCCTTCGGCCCGACCTCGAGCCGCACCGGCACGCCGCGCAGCTCGTACTCGTTGTACTTCCAGCCCGGCGAGTACTGCTCGCGCGCGTCCACGTGCAGCCTCACCCGCCCGGCCAGCGCCGTCCGCACCTTCTCGACGAACGCCAGCACGTCGGCGCGCTCCTCGGCCTTCCGCCAGATCGGGACCACCACCGCCTGCACCGGCGCGATGCGCGGCGGCAACTGCAGACCGTTGTCATCGCCGTGGGTCAGGATCACGCCGCCGATCAGCCGCGTCGAGACCCCCCACGACGTCTGCCAGACGTGCTGGCGCGCGCCCTGCTCGTCCTGGTAGGTGATGTCGAAGACCTTCGCGAAATGCTGGCCGAGGTTGTGCGAGGTGCCGGCCTGCAGCGCGTAGCCGTCCTTCATCAGCGCCTCGATCGAATAGGTCATCTCGGCGCCGGCGAACTTCTCGGCGTCGCTCTTCGGTCCGGCGTGCACCGGCATGGCCAGCTCGGTCTCCGCGAAGTCGCGGTAGACCTCGAGCATCCGCAGCACCTCGGCCTGGCAGTCCTCGGCGGTGGCGTGCGCGGTGTGCCCCTCCTGCCAGAGGAACTCCGCGGTGCGCAGGAAGGGGCGCGTCACCATCTCCCAGCGCAGCACGTTCGCCCACTGGTTGATGAGCACCGGCAGGTCGCGGTACGACTCGATCCACTTCGCGTACATCGAGCCGATGATCGCCTCGCTGGTCGGACGGATCGCCAGCCGCTCCTCGAGATCCTTGTTGCCGCCGCGCGTCACCCAGGCCACCTGCGGTGCGAAACCCTCGACGTGCTCGGCCTCCTTCTGCAGCAGGCTCTCCGGGATGAGCAGCGGGAAATACGCGTTCTCGTGCCCCGTGGCCTTGAAGCGGGCGTCGAGCAGGCGCTGCATGTTCTCCCAGATGCCGTAGCCGTAGGGCCGGAAGACGATGCACCCGCGCACGCCGGAGTAGTCGGCGAGCTGGGCGCGCTGCACCACCTCGCTGTACCACTTCGACGAGTCCTGCGACTGCGGGGTGAGACGCTCCGGGCTGCTGGCGTTCGGCTCCTGGCTCACGGCGATCTCTCCTCTGGCTCCGGTCGGCGCGACGGCCCGCGGACGTGGTGGCCGCGGGCCGTGCAGTATAGGCGGAGCCTTCCGCGAGCGACAAGCGTCGGCGGTAGCGTCGGCGGTGGCGTCGGCGGTGGCCCGCCGCCGTCTCAGGCGCGCGGCGCTCCCGGGCCCAGCAGGGCCTGCAGCACGCTCCGCGGCTCGAGGCGCCGCATGCAATCGAAGTGCCGCCGCGGACAGGCCGCGCGGCCGTGGAGCGTACAGGGCTGGCAGCGCTCCTCCCGGCAGAGCACGACGTGGTCCGGCCCGGCCGGCGCGAAGCCCAGCACCGGGGAGGTGCTGCCGAACAGCGCCACCACCCGGGCCCCGCAGGCCGCCGCCAGGTGCATCACGCCGCTGTCGTGCGTCACCGCCCGCGGGCAGCGTTCCAGCAGCGCGGCGAGCCGCGCCAGGCCCTCGCAGGCCCAGCGCGAGCCCGCATCCCGCTCGACCTGTTCCGCCAGCGCCGGCATCTGCCGACGCTCCGCCGGCAGCGAGACCACGAGCACGCGGGCCCCGCGTTCGCGCACCTCGCGGTGCAACGTCACCCAGTGCTCCTCCGGCCACCGCTTCGTCGCATGGCGCGCCCCCGGACAGAACGCCACCAGCGGCCCCTCGCCGGTCCAGCCGGCCAGCCAGTCCCCGACCCACATCCGCTCCTCGTCCCCGACCGCGACGCGGGGCGGCTCCGTCGCCGACAGGCCCAGCGGGCGCAGCGCCATCGCGTAGCGCTCGAGCGCGTGCGGCAGCGGCCGCGGCCGGCTCCAGCGCGCGTGCACCCAGCGCGCGCGCCGCAGGCGGTACGAGGGCGAGCGCAGGACCAGGCCCCGCTGCCGCGCCGTCAGCACCCGGGTGCGGAGGTTGCCGTGCAGGTCCACGATCAGGTCGCAGTCCTCGAGCTCGGCGCCCATGGACACCACGTCCTCGATCGCCCGCGCGTCCCGCTCGAGCCGCCGGACGTGCGCCACCGCCGGGTCGAAGCGCACGACATCGGCATACTCCTCCTTCGTCCAGAAGGCGAGCTGCGCCTCCGGGTACGCGCGCGCCAGCGCGCGTACGACCGGCAGCGCCAGGATCACGTCGCCCAGCGACGAGAGTCGCAGCACCGCGATCCGCCGGAAGCCTCCGGCCGGCACGTTCGTGCGCTCCACGTCAGCCGGCGAACTGCAGGTCGTAGAGCCGCCGGTAGTTGCCGTCACGCTCCATGAGCTGCTCGTGCGTCCCCGATTCCACCACCCGCCCGCGATCGAGGACCAGGATGCGATCGGCGTGCTGGACGGTCGAGAGCCGGTGGGCGATCACCAGCACGGTGCGGTCGTGCATCAACCGTTCGAGCGCCTCCTGCACCAGCCGCTCGCTCTCGGTGTCGAGCGACGAGGTGGCCTCGTCGAGCAGCAGGATGGGCGGGTTCTTCAGCAACGCCCGGGCGATCGCCAGTCGCGGCCGCTCGCCGCCCGAGAGCTTGACGCCGCGCTCGCCGATCACGGTGTCGTAGCCCTGCGGCAGGCGCTGGATGAAGGCGTCGGCGTGCGCCGCGGCCGCCGCCTCCCGCACCGCCTCGTCGCCGGCGCCCTCGCGGCCGTAGGAGATGTTCGCCCGCACGGTGTCGTGGAAGAGGATGGTCTCCTGCGTCACGATGCCGAGCTGCGCGCGCAGCGAGTTGGTCGTGGCCCCGGCGAGGTCCACTCCATCCAGCGTGATCCGCCCCGCACCGGGGTCGTAGAAGCGGGCCAGCAGGTCCATGACCGTGCTCTTGCCCGCACCGCTCGAGCCCACCAGCGCCACCACCTCCCCGCGCCGCAGCTCGAACGACACGTCCTCCAGCACCGGCCGGCCCGGCTGGTAGGCGAACGACACCGCCTCGTAGCGGATTCGGTCCTGCAGCGGAGCCAGGGCCACGGCGCCCGGCCGGTCCTGGATCGCCGGCGCGGTGTCGAGCAGCCCGAACACCCGCTGCGCCGCGGCCACGCCCTGCTGGATGTTGGCGTTCACCTCCGCCAGGCTCTTGATCGGCGAGAGCATGGTCAGCAGCGCGCCGACGAACAGCATGAAGGACTGCGGCGCCAGCCCCTGGTGCGTGAAGATCTGCCGGCCGCCCAGCCACAGCATCGCCACCGCCGCCAGCACGATCGCCATCTCGGTCAGCGGCTGCGCCGCCGCCGAGACCCGCCGCAGGTGCACGAACGCGGAGTAGAAATCCTGGTTGGCGCGGTCGAAGCGCCCGCGCTCGTAGCGCTCGGTGCCGAACGCCTTGACCACCCGCACGCCACCGATCGCGTCGCCGTCGT
>CAYNPF010000006.1:21341-21782 GCA_964398895.1 uncultured bacterium | reverse complement strand
CGTGCCCCGGTCGGCGAAGTAGCGTTCCACCTCGACGACGAAGGCCCCGAAGGCGCCGGTGAGCGGCTTGTCCCGGTGGCGGATGAAGAAGAGGTCGGCCGCGAGCGGCTCGTGCCAGCGCAGCCGGACGAGCTGGCCCGCCGCGATCTGCTCGGCGACGACCCGCTCGGGGAGCAGGGAGATGCCGCCCCCGGCCCGCAGGCAGTTCACCACGGCGGCCACGCTGTTCAGCTCCAGCATCGCCGCCACGTCCACGCGCGCCTCGACGAGGTCCCGCTGGAGTCCCATGCGGTAGGCGCAGTCGTGCCTGGCCAGGAGCAGGGTCTGCCCCGCCAGGTCGCGGACGGTGAGGCCGGTCCGCCCGGCCAGCTCCGATCTCGGGTCGGCGATCAGGGCCAGCGGCTCCCTCGCCACCACGGTGTTGCACAGGTCGGCGGAAGC
>CAYNPF010000006.1:0-21331 GCA_964398895.1 uncultured bacterium | reverse complement strand
GTCGGTCTGCCCCGTCCGCAGCTCCTCCGGCAGGTGGTGGTAGCCGCAGTTCGAGATGTCGAAGCCCACGCGCGGGTGGGCGGCGCGGAAGCGCTGCAGGATCCCGGGCAGGTACAGCTCCGCCACGCTCTGCGGGACGCGGAGGCTGACGAGCCCCACGGTCTCGCCGGCCCGGCCGACCGCCGCACGGATGTCATGCTCGTAGCTCAGGAGCCGGCGGGCGTGGCGCTGGAGCTCCTGGCCGGCGGGCGTCAGGGCGATGCGACGCCCGAGCCGTTCGAAGACCGGGGCGCCGAGGTCCTCCTCCAGCGCCTTGATCTGCGCGGACACGGTGGACTGCGTGCAGTGCAGCGCCTCGGCGGCGCGGTTGAAGCTCATCAGGGAGGCCACGAGATCGAAGGTCCGGAGCCGGCGGAAGTCCATGCGGAGATCATATCGGAAGGTCCGATACTCACAAGCACAACGTTTCGTTGGATGCACGAAATCCGATTGAATAGCCTGATCGAGGCTCGAACCGCGCCCGGACCGGGCGCAGGGAGGAGGAAGTCCGATGAGGTCGTTCGTGATGCTTGCCGGGTTGCTGACGGTCTTGCTGATGTCGCCGCCGGCGTCGTGCCGGGCGGAGGGGGCGGCGGCCGGTCCGCGGAGCCCGGAGGCGGGTGGGCTCATGACGATCGAGCAGGTGATCGCCGATGCCCACGAGGGAGTGGACTACCTGGGCAACGAGGAGCTGCAACAGCGCATCCAGGCCAATCCGAAGCTGGTGCTCATTGACGTGCGCAGCCGGGAGGAGTTCGACGCCGGCCACCTGAAGGGGGCCGCCTGGATCGAGCGCGGCGTGCTGGAGTTCACGCTCGCCCGGGCTCTGCGCGACCCCGACGCGGAGATCGTGGTCTATTGCAAGAAGGGCAACCGCTCGGGTCTCTGCGTCCGGGCGCTGAAGCGGATCGGCTACCGGAACGTGAAGGCCCACGCCGGCTTCGATGCCTGGGTGCAGGCTGGCCTGCCCTTCTACAACTTCCTCGGCGAGGCCCGGATGATCGAGCTGCGTCCCATCAACTCCGCGACCAACCCGGTGGATCTCTACCAGCCGAAGCGGTGAGGATCGCGGTCCGTCGGCGCACCCTCGCCGTTCGCGGCGGATGTCGGCGAGACCGGAGCCCCGGGGATTCCCGGGGCTCCGGCGTTCGTGATTGGCACTGCGCGGTCGGCCTGGCATGGGTACCCCACGCGATCCTCCGTGGCGATCCCCCCGCCGGGGGCCGCTCTCGCGGCAACTGACGCGGGTTCGTGAATGCTCCGGGCTAGGGCTTACCCCCTTTCCACTTCCTCAGCCTCGCGACCTCGTCCGAGAGCTGTCCCCAGACGCGCTCCGCCTGCCGGCGGCGGTGCTCGTCGTGGCGCAGTTCGTTGGCCCGGGCCTCGCGCTCGAGCTGCCGGTAGTGCTCGAGACGCCCGGCATCGAGCGCGCCCGAGGCGATCGCCTCCCGCACCGCGCAGCCGGGCTCGGTCTCGTGGCGGCAGTCGCGAAAGCGACAGCGGCCGGCGAGCGCGGCGACGTCGCCGAAGACGGTGTCGAGACCGGCCTCGTCGAGCAGTTGCAGCTCGCGCATGCCCGGGGTGTCGAGCAGCAGGCCGCCCGCGGGCAGAAGCACGAGCTGCCGGTGGGTGGTGACGTGGCGGCCGTGGTCGTCGCCGGCGCGGACCACCCCGGTGCGCATCCGCTCCTCGCCGAGCAGGGCGTTGACCATGGTGGACTTGCCGGCCCCGGAGGAGCCCACCAGCGCCACGGTCGTGCCGGGCGCGATGCCGGCCCGCACCGCCTCGAGGTTCTCGGCACGGAGCGCGCTGATCGCATGGACCGGTGCCCCGACCGCGCGTTCGGCGACCTCGGCGACGCGGACCTCGGCGTCCGGGCACAGGTCGGCCTTGTTGAGGATCACGATGGGCCGGGCCCCGCTCGCCCAGACGCGGGCGAGGTAGCGTTCGATCCGGTGCGGGTTGTAGTCGGCGTCGAGACCGCAGACCACCAGCACCAGGTCCACGTTGGCCGCGACCACCTGCACGCGCGACTCGCGCCCGGCGGCCCCGCGGGTGAAGACGGTGCGCCGCTCGAGCACGCGCTCGATCACGCTGGTGCCGTCGGGCCCGGGAGCGGTCCGCAGGAGCACCCAGTCGCCGACGCCGGGCGGGCCTGCGTCACCGGAGTCGCGGCGCAGGCGCCCGGCCAGCCGGGCGAGACCGGTGCCGGTCTCCGCCCAGACCTCGTAGAGGTCACGGTGCTCGGCGGCGACGCGGGCGGGCACACCGCCGTCGCCGGAAGGGGGAAGTTGTGCTGCGAAGAAGGGGTCGAAGCCCAGGGTGGAAAGCTCGTGCACGATGACGTCCTCCAGGGCGCGGCCGATGGGCACGCGCCTGCACCCGTGTACGGCACGCCGCAGCGTGGGCACGCGGTCGGGGATCAGGGAATGCGTGGGTTCGCCCCGGCGATCGGCGCCGCGGGCGCTACTGCTTCCTCACGCAAGATCCGTATGGAGAACGGTGATGGTCATCCAGCCTCGGGTGCGGTGACGATCCTGCTTGCCACCCATGGGATAGTAGGGGTGGTCGGCTCGCCGTTCAAGCGCAGCCCGATGGCGGCGGCGTGTCGCGCCGGAGGTGCGTTCTTCGACATCCGGGGGGATGAGGTTGGCACAGCCGCGAGCCAGCGCCGTTGGGGCACGTGCGCGTTGATGAGTGTCCCGGCCTGTCAGGCACCGGGCACCCGCCGACCTTGCGCTCATCATGGCTGGGTGTTACGGTTCCCATAATCGTCACACCCACGCTGCACAAGAGGATGATGAACTTGGACCCGCATCGCATCCTGGTGACTGGTGGCTCTGGCTTCCTGGGCATCAACCTGATCCGGCACCTGCTCTCCCTCGGGTACGACATCAGCAGCATCGACTTCGCAGCCTTCGACTATCCCGAGAAGGACCGCGTGCGCACGCACCTTGCCGACATCAGGGACCGCGCCGCGGTGGACGAGGCCATGCAGGGGGCCGACGCGGTCGTGCATTGCGCCGCCGCGCTTCCGCTCTACCCGCCGGCGGAGATCTACTCGACGGACGTCGAGGGCACGCGGAACGTGCTGCAGTCGGCGCTCGACCACGGGGTCCGTCGGGTCGTCCACATCTCGACCACCGCGGTGTACGGCATCCCGGACCACCATCCGCTCCTGGAGAGCGATCCGATGCGCGGCGTCGGCCCCTACGGCGACGCCAAGATCCGGGCCGAGGGGGTCGCGGCGGAGTTCAGGGCCAGGGGGCTGACGGTTCCCGTGATCCGCCCGAAGTCGTTCGTCGGGCCGGAGCGCCTGGGGGCGTTCGCGATGCTCTACGAGTGGGCCGCGGAGGGACATGGCTTCCCGTTGACGGGATCGGGGCGGAACCGCTACCAGTTGCTGGACGTCGAGGACCTGTGCCGCGCCATCCATCTCTGCCTGACGCTGCCGGACGCCGTGGTGAACGACATCTTCAACATCGGGGCCGCCGAGTTCCGCACCCTCCGGGAGGACTACCAGGCGGTGCTCGATCGGGCCGGCCACGGCAGGCGGATCGTCTGCTTCCCCGCCACGCCGGTCATCTGGGGGCTGCGGGCGCTCGAGTTGCTGCATCTGAGCCCGCTCTACAAGTGGATCTACGAGACGGCGCATCAGGACAGCTACGTGTCCATCGCGAAGGCGCAACAGGTCCTCGGGTGGACGCCGGTGCACTCCAACCGCGAGGCGCTGCTGCGCAACTACGACTGGTACCTGGCGCACCGTTCCACCTTCGCCGGGCGGCACGGGCTCTCGCACCGGGTGCCCTGGAACCAGGGGGCGCTGCGCGCCCTGAAGTGGTTCTTCTAGCCGTGAGGTCATTCCGGAGGGGAGGCGCCCGGGCGCGGTCGGTGCGGGGTCCTTTGGGTGGCGCCGCGCGAATCCCGTCCCATTCGACTCGCGCACAACGTAGCCGCCAACTGCTCACCATACCCTGACGATCGGAGACGTCATGAGGGTCAGCGTCAACGGGAACACCATCGAGGTGGTTGAGGGCTCGACCATCCTCGCCGCCATCCGGGCCGGCCATGCTCCCCTCCTCGAACCGGCGCTTGGTCCGGCGCGAGGGTGGATCCGCAACAACATGTGTCCCCTCCTCGGGCTCGCGTCGGCCGACGGACGGATGCTGCCCCTGCCAGCATTGGCGCGCCGCACGGTCCGGGAGGGTATGGTCATCGAGACGCAGGCCGACGATGTGGCCGCAGCGCTCGCCGAGCGAGCGCGGCTCCTGGTCGAGGAGCACGAGTGCCACTTCATCCGCGAGTGGCAGAAGATCACGGCCGGTGTCGCCGAGTGCGCTGGCTTCATCACCGTCGATGAATGGGAGCGATTCGCCTTCTCCGAACGCGGCGACAGCCCGGCCATCCGCCACGACCCCAACAAGTGCGTTCGTTGTGGGGCCTGCGTCGAGACCTGTCGGGACGTCCAGGGTGTCGCCGCTCTCAGCTTTGACGAGAAGCTGGGTGTGCTGGTCGATGACGACCGCTGTGTGCGTTGCGGCCAGTGCATACACCACTGCCCCATGGGTGCCATCGGGAAGTTCCGGATCGTGACCGAACTCATGCGGTGCCAAACGTGCCCGTTCGCTCGGCCGATCGGGGCCATGCACGAGGTGGACCAGACCACGGCCGCGTGGGATCTCCTGCACGACGAGCGACTCTACTGCGTCACCCAGTTTGCGCCCGCCGTTCGCGCCTCGCTGGGCGAGGAGTTCGGCATCGCGAGTGGCGATCTGGTGACGGGCCGGCTCTATGCGGCGCTTCGTCGGCTTGGCTTCAAGCAGGTCTGGGATACGAATTGTGCCGCCGACCTCACGATCATGGAGGAGGGCTCGGAGCTCCTCGATCGGCTGGGGAAGGGGGAGCGGTTGCCGATGTTCACGTCCTGCTCGCCGGGATGGATCCGCTTCGCGGAGGTCTTCTTTCCCGAGTTGCTCCCGAATCTGTCCACGGCCAAGAGCCCGCAGCAGATGTTCGGCGCGGTGGCGAAGTCGTTCGGCGCGAAGTCCCTCGGGGTGCGGCCCGAGGCGATGCGGGTGATCTCCATCATGCCCTGCACGGCCAAGAAGGCTGAGGCCTCGCGACCGGAGATGACCGGCGCGGCGGCGTACTGGGGAGAGAGCGACCCGTCCCGAGACGATCTGCAGCCGTCGTTCCCGGACGTGGACCTGGTGCTCACGACGCGTGAGTGCGCCCGCCTCCTGAAGATGGCCGGCCTTGACCTCAACGACATGCCCGAAGAAGCGGCTGACTCCCTGCTGGGCGCGTACACGGGCGCGGCGCCGATCTTCGGCCGCACCGGCGGTGTGATGGAGGCGGCGCTGCGCACGGCGGTCACGCTCCTGTCGGGTGCTCCGCCATCGCCGCTCGAGTTCGATGATCTCGGCACACCGGACGGCATCAAGCGTGCCGAACTGCGCGTTGCCGACCGGACGGTCAAGGTCGCGGTGGCGCACGGCCTGGCCAACGCTCGCAAGGTCTGCGAGTCGGTTCTCTCGGGGGGGGAGTTCGCGGGGTACCACTTCATCGAGGTCATGACCTGCCCGGGTGGCTGCATCGGTGGCGGTGGCCAGCCGATCCCGACGAACGACACGACCAGACGCGCCCGCACGAGCGGACTCAACCGCGACGACCGCGAGGTCTGTGCTCTGCGCATGAGCCACGAGAACCCGGAGATTCAGGCACTCTACAGCGACTTCTTCGGTAAGCCGCTCGGCCACCTTTCACACCGCATCCTGCACACGCACTACACGCCCCGGCCCGTGAACGCCACCGCCGAATCCCGGCCATGACGATGTCGTCGGACGAGAACGGGGCGGCCAGGATGCGCTCCCCGGATCCGGGCCGGCGCGGGATCGAATCGGCGGGCCCGAGCGGTCTTCCGATCCTCGAGTACGTGCTCCGGAACTACCGGAACTTCAATGCCCGCGCCACCCGTGATGCGCTGCTCGCCTACTGGCGGCACATCGAGTCCGGCGGAAGGATGTTCTGGGCGGTGGCGGGCGCGATGTCGTCGGCGCAGCTCGGCATCACGCTGGCGCCGGCGATTCGCGCCGGCCTGATCCACGGACTCTCCGTGACGGGTGCGAACCTCGAGGAGTCGCTGTTCCGGCTGGTCGCGCACCGGAGCTACCGGGACTTCGCGGACTACCGCTACTTCACGAAGGAAGACGACACCCGGATCTTGGAGAGCGGCATGCGGCGCGTGACCGACACGAGCATTCCCGAGGACGAGGCGTTCCGGGCGGTCGAGCGGATCCTCGTGCCGATGTGGAGGAGCGCGACGGTCTCGGGAACACGTCGGTTCTGGCACGATTACTTCTACGAGCTCATCCAAGCGCTGCCTTCCGCGCTGTACGAGGGTCCCCCGGAGGAGTGTTGGCTGCTCGCAGCCGCGGAGCGGCAGTTGCCCATCGTCGTGCCGGGGTACGAGGACTCGACCTTCGGGAACATCTTCGCTTCGCACGTGAAGCGCGGGGAGTGCAGTCCCTCCATCGTCAGGTCGGGTGTCGAGTACATGGCCGCCTTCTATGACCAGTATCGGGAGCTCTCGGCGGGGCAGGGGGTGGGCTTCTTTCAGGTCGGCGGTGGCATTGCCGGCGACTTCCCCATTTGCGTCGTGCCTTCCATCAAGTACGACCTGAACCAGGCGGTCCGCCCATGGGCCTACTTCTGCCAGATCTCCGACTCGACGACCTCCTACGGTTCCTACTCGGGAGCCACGCCCAACGAGAAGATCACCTGGGACAAGCTGACCCGGGACACGCCGATGTTCGTGATTGAATCGGACGCCACGATCGTGGTGCCGCTCATGCTCACGGCGCTGCTCGAGTGCAGGGGCGCCCCGGTTGGCGCGCGAACGCTCGTGAGTCGGCTCCTCGCCGGGAAGAGGTGAGCCCGTGTTCGTGACGGATCAGGAGCGGATGAGGCAGGACATCGCGACCTGGATCGAGCACTTCGGGCGCCGGCGCAGCAGTCTGCTCCCGATTCTCCAGGAGATTCAGCGCAAGCACCATGGCATCTCGGATGTCGCCATGCAGGTCGTGGCGGACGGCCTCGGGATTCATCCGGTGGAGGTCTACAGCGTCGTGTCGTTCTACTCGTTCCTGGATTGCCGCCCGAGGGGCCGGTTCGTCGTTCGGCTGTGCCGGACGGTGTCCTGCAACCTGGCGGGCAAGGAGCGCGTCGCGCGGCAGCTCATGAGCGACCTCGGGATCCGCTTCGGGGAGACCAGCGCCGACGGCAAGTTCACGCTGGAATGGGCCAACTGCCTGGGGATGTGTGACCAGGGCCCGGCGCTGCTCGTCAACGACGAGGTCCACACGAAGGTCACACCGGCCGTCGTTCACGACATCATCGAGACCTGCCGCAGGACCTACGGGGTCCACGCCCAGGCCGGCAGGAGCGTTCCCTCGTGATCACCGCGAGCTTCACCGGCAGGCTGACGTTCTCCGAGGTGTCGGCCGACACGGGGCTCGCCCGGGCGCTGAGGCTCCCCCGGTCGGACGTCATCGCCGAGATCACGGCGTCGCAGCTCAAGGGGCGCGGTGGCGCCGGCTTCCCGACCGGGGTCAAGTGGAACCTGGCGGCTGTCGCGAACGGGCGGGCCAAGTTCGTGATCTGCAACGCGGACGAGGGTGAGCCCGGGACGTTCAAGGACCGCGTGATCCTCAGTGAGCACGCCGACCTCGTCTTCGCGGGGATGACGGTTGGTGGCTACGCGATCGGCGCCGCCACCGGCATCCTGTACCTGCGCGGCGAGTACGCCTACCTGCGTGACCACCTCGAGGGCGTGCTGGCCGCCCGACGCGAGCGGGGCCTGCTCGGGGGCATGGTCGGAGGCACGACGGGGCCGGCCTTCGACATCGAGATCCGCATGGGATCGGGTGCCTACGTCTGTGGCGAGGAGACCGCGCTCATCGAGTCGCTCGAAGGCCAGCGCGGCGAGCCACGCAGTCGGCCGCCGTTTCCGGCCGACATCGGGTTCGAGGGGCAGCCGTCCATCGTCAACAACGTCGAGACGTTCGCCTGGGTGACCTGCATCCTCGAGAAGGGCGCCGGCTGGTTCAAGGCGATCGGCACGGCGAAGTCCAGCGGTCCCAAGCTCCTTTCGATCTCCGGCGACTGCGCGAGCCCTGGCGTCTACGAGGTGCCCTTCGGAACCACGATCACCTCGCTCCTGGGGCGCGCCGGTGCCTCCGACGCGCTCGCCGTGCTGGTCGGAGGCGCGTCCGGCGTGTGCGTGCCGTCCACGGAGTTCGACCGGACGATCGCCTTCGAGGATGCCCCCACGGGAGGAGCCATGATCGTCTTCGGCAGGGAACGGGACATGCTCGACGTGGCGCGGAACGTCCTCGAGTTCTTCGTCGAGGAATCCTGCGGTCAGTGCACGCCGTGCCGCGAGGGTTCGCGCACGCTGCTGGAGGGCGTCGAACAATTGGCCGAGGGCATCTGCTCGACCGCCTACCTGAACGACCTCTGCTCCCTGGGCGAGACCATGCAGCTCGCCTCGAAATGCGGGCTTGGTCAGTCCGCGCCCAACGCCTTCCTGTCCATCGTCACGCACTTCAAGGAGGAACTCATGGGGCGGCCGTCCAGAGCGGACGGGCTCCGCGCGGAGGCCGGAGGGCCGCGCCGGTGATTGTCGCGCCTCCTCCGGACAGCGACCGCACCCCCGCGAGTCAACGGGGGCGCGTGATTCCCGCGGCAGCCGCCCCCGGCCCCGTCGGCGCGGATGTGCCGGTATGGATCGACGGTCGCGAACTCCACGTGCCTGCGGGGACGACCATTCTCGAGGCGGCGCGGCGCGCCGGCATCCGGATCCCGACGCTGTGCTCACACCCGGATCTGTGCATGGCCGGGCTGTGCCGGATCTGCGTGGTCGAGGTCGAGGGCATGCGCACGTTGCAGGCCTCCTGCGACTACCCCGTGCATCAGCCGACTCGGGTGCTGACGCACACGCGCAAGGTGCGTCAGGCGCGCCGTCACATCATCGATCTGCTGCTCTCGCGCCACTATGGCGAGTGCTACACCTGTGCACGCAACAACAACTGCGAACTGCAGGCCCTGGCCAGGGAGCACGGGGTCGACTTCTTCCGCTTCGGGCACCCCCAACGGCCGGAGGCCGCTGTCGATCGCTCGAGTCACTCGGTCGTCCGGGACATGAACAAGTGCGTGCTGTGCCGGCGCTGCGTCCGTACCTGTATCGACCTCCAGGAAGTCGGCTGCCTCGAGGCCGTGGGTCGGGGTGCGAAGACCAGGATCACGACGTTCCTGGACAAGCCGCTGGCCGAGGTGGTGTGCATCAACTGTGGGCAGTGCATCAATCGCTGTCCGACCGGCGCCCTGCGCGCCAACGACGTCACCGACGAGGTATGGGCCGCCATCGACGACCCGCGCAAACACGTGGTCATCCAGACGGCACCCGCACCGCGGGCTGCCATCGGAGAGTGCTTCGGTCTCGCGCCGGGGAGGCCGCTGACCTTCGAGATGAACAGCGCGATGCGCGCGTGCGGCTTCGACCGGGTCTTCGACACGACCTTCAGTGCCGACCTGACCGTCCTCGAGGAGGGGACCGAACTGCTCCTGCGGTTGTACCGGGCGCTCGTGCAGCATGACGAAGCGGTGGCGTTGCCGCAGCTCACGTCATGCTCGCCGGGCTGGGTGAAGTACCTGGAGCACTTCTACCCCGAGTACATCCCGAACCTCTCGACCGCGAAGTCGCCGCAGCCGATGTTCGGTGCCCTGATCAAGACCTACTACGCGGCACGAAACGGCCTCGACGCAAAGGACCTCGTGACCGTGGCCCTGATGCCGTGCGCGGCCAAGAAGTTCGAGTGCAACCGGCCCGAGATGCGGGCCAGCGGCTTCAAGGACGTGGACTACGGTCTCACCGCGCGCGAGCTCGCCAAGATGTGCAAGGAGGCCGGCATCGAGCTCCTGCGCATGGAGCCTTCCGACTTCGACGACCCGTTTGGCACGGCCACCGGCTCGGGTGTGATCTTCGGGGCCACCGGGGGCGTCATGGAAGCGGCCCTGCGCACGGTCGTGGAGTTGGTCACCGGTGACCGGGTCGAGCGGCTGTTCGGGCACGCCGACATCGTGCCGGTCCGCGGCATGGAGGGGGTGCGCAGGGCCGCGGTGGCAATCCCCGCGGTCGGCCCGGTCCCGGCGATTCTCGGGTCGCTGGTGCCGGACTGGGAATGGCTCAAGGGGACGACCCTCAAGGTGGCCGTCGTGCACGGAACGGCCAATGCCCGCAGGGTGATGGAGAACATCAAGGCCGGCGGCGAGTTGGCCTCGTTCCACTTCATCGAGGTCATGGCCTGCCCCGGAGGCTGCATTGGCGGTGGGGGACAACCCATCCCGACCTCCCCCGAAATCCGTGCGGCGCGAGCGCGGGGCATCTACGCCGAGGACGAGGCCAGTGCCGTCAGGAAGTCACACGAGAACCCCGCCGTGCTGGATCTCTATCGGACGTTCCTCACGGACGGGCCGTGCGGACACAAGAGTCAGGAGCTCCTGCACACGACCTACACCGCGCGAGGCAAGTTCATCGGCTGAGGAGCCGGCACATGCAAGTGAACGATCAGGAGCTCGAGTGCCGGATCGCCGATGTCGGGTGCTGCGATACGGGACGAGTTCGCGAGGTCCTGGCGAAGGGCCCGCGGGCTCACGCTTGACGAAGTGAGTGCGCTCTTCGGCGCGAGTGACGCCGGCCTCCTGGGGGAGCTGTTCGCGACCGCGCGCGTTGTCAAGGAACACATCTGCGGCAAGCGCCTGGTCCTGTTCGCGCCGCTCTACGTCTCGAACCTCTGCGGCAACGAGTGCGTGTACTGCTTCGCTGGTCATCATCGACGAGGTCGGCTTCGAGCCCATGACCCGTCAGGAGGCCAGCTTGTTCTTCCGCCTGGTCAGCCATCGCCACCAGCGCGGCAGCACCCCGATCACCACCAACAAGGGCATCCGCGACTGGCCCGAGGTCCTGGCCGGCGACGAGATCCTCGCCACCGCCATCCTCGACCGGCTGCCGCACAACAGCCACGTGCTCGACATCAAGGGCCGCAGCTACCGGCTGCGCGATCTCGAACTGGCCGTCCGCCACCAGGGCAACTGAGCCGGTGCGTCACGCTGGGTGTCGCTGGCGAAGGGAGGTGGGACCAGAAGTCGAGGTCCGAGGCCCTGTTCACCGAGGGCGGGTGCGCAAGACCGGGTGTCGCCCTATTGCGCAGGACCGGGTGTCGCTGGACATGTGTCGTGGCTGCATGACGCGACGAATCGAGGCGATCGGGAGGTGCGTGGGCGCGGGGCCCGGAAGCAGGAGGCGCTTGACTCAGGCGGCCGGAGTATGCGGCCCCCTGCGGCCATCATGACAGCTTCCGGCCCGTCGTGGCCGCGGTGAGCTTCCCGTGCTTGACCCCACGGGTCCCGATGAGCGCGTCGGCGATCGCCTGGACCTTCATGGCCCTGCCGCGCACGGCGATCATCTCGAGGCAGTTATCGTGGTCGAGATGGATGTGCGTGGTGGCAAGCACCGCATCGTGGTGGTCGTGCTGGATGCTGGTGAGCCGCTCCGTGAGCTCGCGGCGATGGTGGTCGTACACGATGGTGACCGTGCCGACGATCTCCGCGTTGCCCTGCCACTCGTCACGCACCAGGGCGGCCCGCATCACGTTTCGCAGTGCCTCGGATCGGTTCCTCCAGCCGTGCTTCCTGGCCATTCCGAAGAAGCTCTTCAACAGGTCGGAATCCACCGAAACGCTGAAGCGGGTCAACCTGGCTGCCATGGCCATCCTCCCTCTCGGATTGTCAGGATCACGAGCGAGATGATCGCAAGCGGGATCCCGGCGCACGTCGGGAAAGCGTGGTGGACATTGGGCAAGGAACATCTCCCTGGGGCGCGGAGGCGCGACTCGTAGCACCTGACCCCAGGCGAGTCAAGATCACCACGAGAGCTCACCACGGGAGCCACCGCCCGGGTCTTCGGGCGATGCTGCTATTCCGCCCGCAGCGGGACTCCGGGAGCAGTCGGCTGTTGTCGAACGTGCCCTCGCGCCCCACGTCGTTGGCCGGGAAGGTGACGCAGGATGCACGCCGCCCTTCGCCGAACGGCGATTCCCAATGCGGCCCGGTTCTCGGCGTCGCCCGGGGAGTCCCGATCAGGATGCGGGTTCATGCTGTTTCGCGGAATCCCAGCGTGTCGTGGAGCAGGTTCCCGTGGTGCGAGCGCGCTCGAGGTCCCGCCGCCTGCACGAGTGCCTCCAACTCCGGGCCCGGGATCGCGTCGGGATCCCACACGCTGGACTCCGTCACGGAGAGCAGCCCGCCCGGGCGAAGCGCCCGCCGGATCTCCCTCAGGCAGACACCGCGGTCCGGGATCTCGCCCGGCACGGACGCCAGGAACGCCACGTCGAACGACTCGGACTCCGCGGGCAGACACGTCGCGTCGCCGCATCGGTATTCGATGTTCGTCAGCCCGCACGCATCGAGACGGGCTCTCACCATGTCCAGCATCTCCGGCTGGATGTCCACCAGCACGAGCCGGCCCGCCGCTACCACACGGGCCACGGCCGGGCTGAAGTAGCCCGGTCCCGGCCCCGGCTCCAGCACGGGGAAGTCCGGCCGCAGCTCCAGCCGCCGGACCAGGGTGGCGGGGGAGAGGGCCAGGCCGCGGATGGGATTCAGCAGGCGGGAGGCGTACGCGTGGGGCATCGGGGTGCCGGCTTCATGGTTTCTTCGGGGCGTCATCGGGGTGATCTCCTTGGCCGGCCGGGCTGGTTCCGCACCCAGCGGCGCATCAGATCATGCAGCGTCGCGATCCTCGCGCTGCGGTCGTCGGCGTGGGCGATGCCGTCCGCGTAGCCCGAGATGATGTGGTCGCGCACGGTGGACAACTGGTTGCCCCAGGAGGCGAAGTAGAGGTAGAGGGTGCGGTTGGCGGCACCGGTGGCGCGCGTGATGTCCTCGACGCCCACGCCAGCGGGGCCCTGCTCGCGAAGCACGGCCAGGGCCGCTTCGAGCAATTCGGCCCGGTGCGAGTCCGGAGCCGGGCGCCGGCGGCGCGTTGCGGGTATCCCGGCGACGACGTGAGACCGTGGGTCGTCCATGATCCTGTGCCCGTCAGTTGGCAAGGCAACTGACCAATGGGCACTGGCTAGGAGCCTGTCCGAGTATTCGCCAGCGCGGCGCGCACGATCTCGGATCCGGGGTTGTTCGCGCTGCGCGGCGTTCCGGACCTGCAGGGACCAGGTTCGCGACGGTCTCTGCCCCGTTGCGACCGGCCCAGCACCCTGGTGGGTAAGCCCGGGGCCGGGTTCAGGCCGGTTGCCATGCCGCCCTGAGCTTCAACAAGTTGTGCGCCGTGCAGACCAGCGACCACTCCTGGCCCACGCGCTCCACGCCGCGCCGCAGGAACTGACGGAAGCCACGGGCCTGCTTGATCTGTCCGTTCACCGGCTCGACGATCGCCTTGCGTCTCGCGTAGACCGCGTGCCCCGCTTTCGTCCGTAGCTTGCGTTGCATTCGTTCGGCGACGGTGAGCCTGGCCGGGATCCGGCCGCGCGGTGGTGGGAGTGCGGTCTCGCCGTGCTTCATTCGCCCGCGTGCGATGTAGGGGTCGATGCCCTTGGCTTCGAGGCGCTCGACGTTCTCCTCTGACCAGTAGCCCGCGTCCGCCACGAGTTGCTTGGGGCGCCGTCCCAGCAGGCGTTCGATCATCCCAACCGCGGGCAGCAGCTCCTGCACTTCCGGCCCGCTCGGCGTCATGTGCTGCGCCACAATCACCTGGGCCGTCTCGTCCACCGCCAGCACCGCCGTGTAGCCCTGGATGAAGCCGTCCGCGGTCTTCTGGATACGCGACTCGGGATCCGTGAAGTTGCGCTGGGCCTTCGGCGCCGGCTTCGCCTGCTCGGGGTCCGGCACGCGCGGCGGCTTGCCGCTGTGGCGTCGACCGCGCTCCTGCTCCTCGCGTGCGCGCTCTACCTGTCGGGCCTTGGCCGCCGCGGCCTGCGCCGCAGCCTGCTCGCGCGCTTGGGCCTCCAACGCCGCCTTGGCCGCCCGGATCTTCGCCAGCCGCCCCTCCGCCCGCTGCAGGTCCTCCAGCAACTCGTCGCCGCGACGATCCTCGCCGTACTCGGCGTCCTCGGCCTCGTCCACCGCCTGCGCACGCGCCAGCAACTCCGCCACCTGCTGCTTCAGCGCCGCCTCGCGCTCACTCATCCGCGCGGAGCTCATCGCCTTGTGCTTCGAGGCGTTCGCCTTCACCTTCGTCCCGTCGACCCCGACCCGCCCCAGCTTCACCAGCCCGGCTTCGGCGCACAGCTTGAGCACCTGCACGAACAGACCGTTCAGCGCCGGGCCGTGCGTCTTGCGGAAGTCGCTCAGCGTCCGGAAGTCCGGCGTGTTGCCCGCCGCCAGGAAGCGGTAGGCCACGTCGTCCACCAACTTCGCCGCCATCCGCCGCGACGAGTACGTCCCCGTGCTGTACGCGTACAGCAGCAGCGTCACCATCAGCCGCGGGTGGTACGGCGGCTGGCCCGGACCCTCGGGGTAGGCGTCCTCGATCGCGCGCAGGTCCAGCGTCGCGACCACCTCGCGGACGAACCGCGCCAGGTGGCCTTCGGGCAGCCACTCCTCAATCGACGGCGGCAGCAGCAGCGTCTGCTCAGGCTGGTAAGGGCGGAAGGTCTTCATGTCCGCCAGTATCCGCACCCCGTCCGCCCACGCCAGGGATTTGACGAATACTCGGACAGGCTCCTGGCGGGCTGCCCTGGGAAGCGTCCGTTTGACAGCCCCACCTTGGTGTTAGATGCTCCTAACAATGAGCGTCACGCCAAAGACCCCGCCGGTGCCGATCAGCTCCCCGCTCGAGGACTACCTCGAGACCATCTACCTGCTGGTGCAGGAGCACGGCTTCGCCCGCGTGCGGGACATCGCCCGGGCGCGCGACGTCAAGGCCGCGACCGTCTCGGTGGCCCTGCGCAAGCTGGCCGAGGCGGGCCTGGCCGACTACGAGCGTCGCGAGTACACGCGGCTGACCCCGAAGGGGGAGCGGGCCGCCCGCCGCATCCTGACGCGGCACCGCCTGCTCACGCGCTTCTTCGAGGAGGTGCTGCGCATGGCCCCCGCGGCCGCGGGCGAGCAGGCCTGCGCCATGGAGCACGTCCTCACCGACGAGGCGGCCGACCGCATGGTCCGCTTCTTCGAGTTCCTGGGCCGCTGCCCCTCGGTGGCCGACACCTTCCGACGCTGCCCGCTGGGCGTGGCGGCCGAAGACGGCACGCTGCCGGAGCCCACGGACGAGTGCCGCCGGTGCGGCGCCCGGGCCGAGGAGGAACGGGCCAGCGTCGCCGACCTCAAGCCGGGGCAGAGCGGGATCGTCACGCAGATCTCGGCCTCCGGCGCGGTGCGCCAGCGCCTGCTCGACATGGGCCTGCTGCCCGAGACCGAGATCGGCCTCGAGCGGCTCGGCCCGGGCGGCGACCCGCTGTGGATCCGCTGCCAGGGCGCGCGGCTGGCGCTGCGCCGCAGCGAGGCGGCGCGGATCCGCATCCGCCGCAACGGCGATGCTTAGGGCCGGGCTCGTGCTGCCGGGGCCGGGTCGGCGGCGCCGCCGCTGGCGCGGCATGATGGCGGAATCCCCCGCGCCGGCGCCCGAGGGACCGGCGGCGCGGCGCGTCCGCGTCGCCCTGGCGGGCAATCCGAACTGCGGCAAGACCTCGCTCTTCAACGCGATCACCGGCGCGCGCCAGCACGTGGCCAACTATCCCGGCGTCACCGTCGAGCGGCGCAGCGGGGCCTGCGATCTCGACGGTCTGGCGGCCGAGGTCGTGGACCTGCCGGGCACCTACAGCCTCAGCTCGTTCTCGCCCGAGGAGCGCATCGCCGAGGCGGAACTGATGGCGCGGCCCGACGTCGTCGTGCTGGTGGCCGACTCGACCCAGCTCGAGCGCAGCCTGGTGCTGCTGGCGCAGGCGATGCAGACCGGCGCGAACCTCGTCCTCTGCCTGAACATGGCGGACGAGGCGCGCGCCGCCGGGCAGAAGGTGGACCTGGCGCAGATGGAGCGCCTGCTCGGCTTCCCGGTGGTGGAGACCGAGGGGCACCGCGGCGTGGGTGTGGACGGGCTGCGTGCCGCCATCCGCTCGGCGCTGGCGCACCCGGTGAGCCGGCACAAGCTGGTCCTCGGCGAGGACCTCGACCGGGCGCTGGGTGCCGTGCGCGCCGCGCTGCCGGCCGACGCCGGCGCGGAGCCGGGCGCGACCTGGACGACGGTGCGCCTGCTGCTGGGCGACCCGGAGCACGTCGAGCGGATCGAGGCGCTGGCCGGCGGCGAGGCGGCGCTGTCCGAGGCGCGCCGGCAGCGCCGGCTGCTGCAGGCGGGGACCGCCCGCGACGTCTCGGTGTTCGTCACCGAGCGCTACTTCGGCTTCGTGGACGGGCTGCTGCGCGAGGTGCGCTCGGTGCGGCCGCACGTGGACACGCGCCAGCTCACCGACCGCATTGACGCGGTGGTGGTCAACCGCTGGCTCGGCCTGCCCATCTTCGCGCTGGCGATGTACGGCATCTTCTGGCTCACTTTCGCGGTCGGCGAGTGGCCGATGCGCGGGATCGAGGCGCTGGTGGCCGGGAGCGCCCACCTGGTCGGCGGGCTGTGGCCGGCGGGCTCCGCCTCGCTGCTGCGCTCGCTGGTGGTGGACGGCGTGATCGGCGGGGTGGGCGGCGTGCTCGTCTTCCTGCCCAACATCCTGCTGCTCTTCCTCGGACTCGCCTTCCTCGAGGACGCCGGTTACATGGCCCGCGCCGCCTTCCTCATTGACCACGTCATGCACCGCTTCGGCCTGCACGGCAAGAGCTTCATCCCCATGCTCACCGGCTTCGGCTGCTCGGTGCCCGGTATCATGGCCACGCGCACGCTCGAGAACGAGCGCGACCGGCTCGTCACCATGCTGGTGCTGCCGCTGATGTCGTGCGGCGCCCGGCTGCCCATCTGGATGCTGCTCATCCCCGCGTTCTTCCCGGCCGCCTGGCGCGCGCCGATGATGTGGCTCGTCTACCTGGTCGGCATCGTGCTGGCGCTGCTGCTGGCGCTGCTGCTGCGCCGCACGGTGCTGCGCGGCGACGAGGCGCCGTTCGTCATGGAGCTGCCGCCCTACCGCCTGCCCACGGCGCGCAGCGTGCTGCTGAAGATGGTGGAGCGCGGCGGCCTCTACCTGCGCAAGGCCGGCACCACCATCCTCGGCATCTCGATCCTGCTCTGGGCGGCGACCACCTTTCCGCGGCCCGCGGCCTACCGCGTGGACGCCGACATCGCGGCCGGGCGGGCCATGGTCGTGACGGCGCCGGGCGCGCCGGTGCCGGCGGGACTGGAGCGGCTGACTCCGGCGCAGGCGGCGGCGCGGCGCGCGAGCGAGCGACTCGAGAACTCGATCGCCGGACGCGTCGGCCGGGCGCTGGAGCCGGCCTTCCGCCCGCTCGGCTTCGACTGGAAGGTGGTGACCGCGATGATCGGGGCCTTCGCCGCCAAGGAGGTCTTCGTCTCGCAGATGGGGATCGTCTACTCGATCGCCGGTGACGCGGCGGCGCCGGGAGCGGGCGCGACCGGGCCCGAGGCGCTGCGCGCGCGGCTGGCCGCCGACTACTCGCCGCTGGTCGGCCTGAGCATCATGCTGTTCATGCTGGTGGCGGCGCCGTGCATGGCCACCGTGGTCATCACCCGCCGCGAGTCCGGCCGCTGGCGCTGGGCGCTGCTGCAGTTCGGCGGCCTGACCGCGGTCGGCTACCTGCTCTCGCTGGTCGTCTTCCAGGTCGGCCGCCTGTTCGTCTAGCCCGGGTCGGGGGTAGCCATGCAAACGCTGCTCGTCGTCGTGGTCGTGGCCGCCGCGATCCTCTGGGCCGCGCTGCGCCTGCGCCGCCTCGCGCGCGCGGCGAGCCACCCGGAGCCGATCTGCCCCGGCTGCGCCGGCTGTCCGCAGGCCGGACCGACCTGCGCGCCGGGGAGCTGCGAACTGAGGCCCGGGCGGGTTCGGCGCCCGCGCCCGGCCTCTCGATTGGCCCGCTGACCGCCGTAGTCCGAGTCGGGGGCCGACGGTCCAGCCGGCCAGCCGGTCTGTGCCGGCGGGGGAGGAACGCCGGGGGTGCGACGCTCCGGCCGGTGGCGGACCCGCGCCGGCTGCCCGCCCGGCCTCAGGCCGGATCGAGCAGGCGCTTCTGGCCGGTGAGGGCGCGGATCCCGGCCACGTCCTGCACCGTCTCGAGGCAGCCCAGGTAGCGGCCGTCGGCGTCGCGCACCGGCCGGTAGCGGATGTGCACGAAGCGCGGACCCAGCTCGATCCAGAACTCGGCCGCCTCGCGACGGCCGGCCTTGAAGTCGGCGAGGATCTGGTTCACCACGTGCACGCTCTTCTGCGGGTGGCAGTTCTGGACCTGCGCGCCGATGACGCCGCGGGTGCGGGGGAAGATCTTGGTGCCCCGCTCGTGGCTGAAGTAGCGCACGGTGTCGTTTCCGTCCACGAACGACAGCTCGACCGGCAGGGTGTTCAGGATGGCGGCCAGCGTCGCGCGGTCGAGCCCGAACGACAGGTCCCGCAGCTCGCCGGCCGCGACCAGCTCGTCGGCGAGCGCGGCGTAGCGCGCGTGGGTGTCGGGGCCGAGCGCGGCCTCGATCTCGGCGATGCCCCGCGCGACGGCGGTCGCGTCCTCGGCGGTCAGGGTCTTCGCCGCCAGCGGGAAGAGGATGTCGTTCTCCTTCCAGTAGTGGTCGCTGCACAGCGTGACGTAGTCACCCACCGTCGCGCGCAGTGCCTCGAGCCCGGAGCGGTCACCGGCGACCCAGGCCGCGACCATGGGCTCCAGCCTCGCCAGCAGCTCGCGCGCGGCCTGGTGCTCGGCCAGCATGATCGCCAGCGGGCCCGTCTCGCGGGACACGCCGCGTTGCTCGAGCCGCGGGAAGAGGTGCTGCTCCTCCTTCTGGTTGTGGCAGCGGTCCACGTAGTCGCGGGCGTAGTCGAGGAAGCGGGCGGCCAGATCGGGGCTCGGACCGGCGGGGGCGGTGAAGGGGCCCTTCACGGCCGCGAAGACGCGCTCGGTCTGCTCGTGGTCGGCGATCAGCAGCTCCTGCCAGTTGGGGCTCATGCGCTCTCTCCTCCACGCCGGGTCCCCGCGGACTGGGGCGGGGACGGCCCGGGCCGGGCTCGGGTCACGGCCCGGACGGCGGATGACCCCGCGGGCTTCGACGCGGGGCGCGGGCGATCCGGGCCCGGGCCACGCGGGTTCCCGCGCGACCCGGCCGCGAGGCTAGCACGCCGCCACTTGTAAGTAAACGCATACTTGCGTATACTCCCTGGCATGGCCACCACCCGACCGCAGTCCCGCAAGCCCACCGAGGTCCGGCGGGCCGAGATCGCCGACGCCGCCCTGCGCCTCATCGCCGCTCGCGGGGCGCGCCGCTTCACCGCGCGCGCGCTCGCCCGCGAGGTGGGCGTGACCGACGGCGCCCTGTTCCGCCACTTCGCCAGCATGGAGGAGGTCGTCGCCGCCGCGGTGGCGCGCATGGAGGCGGTGCTGTTCGCCGCGCCGGCGCCCGCGGCCGGCGACCCGATCGAGCGGCTCGGCATCTTCTTCCGCGACCGGGTGGCGGTGCTGACCGCGCATCCCCACCTGGCGCGGCTGCTGTTCTCGGATCACCTCGCCCAGCTGGGCGGGGACGATCCGGCGCGGCGGATCGAGGGCTTCAAGGTCCGCACGCGCGACTTCATCGCGGCCTGCCTGGAGGAGGCGCGCCGTCGCCGTCTTCTGGCGGCGGGGCTGGGGCCGCGCGAGGGCGCCGTCATCGTGCAGGGCTCGGTGTTCGCCCTGGGCCACGGGGGCGCGACGGAGAAGACGACGAAGGCCGTATGGAGGGCCCTGGAGCGCCTGTTGCGCGGGGCCGGGCAGGAGGGCAGCGAGGGGAGAAGGACCCGATGAGCATGTTCTGCTATCAGTGCGAGCAGGCCGCCAAGCGGACGGGCTGCGCGAGCGTGTCGGTGTGCGGCAAGGACGAGGCGACCGCCAACCTGCAGGACCTCCTCGTCCACGTGACCGGGGGGATCGCCATGTACGCCCACCGGGCGCGGCGCCTGGGCGCGAGCGACGCGGAGCTGGACCGCTTCGTGGTCGAGGCGCTGTTCACCACCGTGACCAACGTCAACTTCGACTCCGCCCGCATGACGGAGCTGGTCCGGGACGGCGTGCGTTGGCGCGACCGGGCCCGCTCGCTCTACGAGGAAGCCTGCGCCAAGGCCGGTCGTCCGGTCGAGCGGCTGGGCGGACCGGCGGCCTGGGTCCCGGCGGCCGACGACGCCGGGCTCGAGCGGCAGGCGGCGGCGATCGGCATCCTGGCGCGGCGCGCGGCCCGCGGTGACGATCTCGCCGGGCTCGAGCACCTGTGCCTCTTCGGGCTCAAGGGCATGGCCGCCTACATGGACCACGCGCTCGTGCTCGGCCGCAGCGACGAGGGCGCGCTGGCCTTCTTCCACGAGGCGCTCGACTTCCTGACCGGCGAGCACGACGCCGCGGCGCTCACCGCCATGGCGCTGCGCATCGGGCAGGTGAACCTCGAGGTGATGGGCCTGCTCGATGCCGCCCACACCGGGACCTTCGGGCACCCGGTGCCCACGCCGGTGCGGGTCACGCCCGTGCCGGGCAAGGCCATCCTCGTCTCGGGTCACGATCTGCACGACCTCGCGGCGCTGCTCGAGCAGACCGCCGGCACCGGCATCAACGTCTACACCCACGGCGAGATGCTGCCGGCGCACGGCTACCCCGGACTCAGGAAGCACCCGCACCTGGTCGGCAACTACGGCTCCGCCTGGCAGAACCAGCGCACCGAGTTCGCCGACTTCCCCGGCTCGATCCTGATGACCACGAACTGCATCCAGAAACCCGAGGAGTCGTACCGCGACCGCCTCTTCACCACCGGCCTGGTGCGCTTCCCGGGCGTGCAACACGTCGCCGACCGCCGGTTCGGTCCGGTGATCGCGGCGGCCCAGGCGCAGCCCGGCTTCGCCGCGGCGGGGCCGGAGAAGACCATCCTCGCCGGCTTTGGCCACCACGCCGTGCTCGGCGTGGCCCCGCAGGTGATCGAGGCGGTCGCCACCGGCAGGATCCGCCACTTCTTCCTGGTCGGCGGCTGCGACGGGGCCAAGCCGGGGCGCGACTACTACACGCGCTTCGCCGAGGCGGTGCCGAAGGACTGCGTGATCCTCACGCTGGCCTG
>CAYNPF010000005.1:0-23772 GCA_964398895.1 uncultured bacterium | reverse complement strand
CGCCGCCGCCCGATCCGGCGCCGGGCGCCGCCGCGCCCCGCGACGTGTCGGTTCCCGCGACCGCGGTCGTGGCCGCCGCTCCCGTGGACCTGAACCGGGCGGGGGCCGCGGAGCTGGACGCGCTGCCCGGCATCGGGCCGGTGCTGGCCGGCCGCATCCTGGAGCATCGCGCGGCTCATGGCCCCTTCCACAGCGCCGACGAACTGCTGGCCGTGCCGGGGATCGGGCCCCGGTTGCTCGAGCGGCTGCGAAGCCGCGTCTGCGTGGGGCCGGCGAGCGCCGCGTCGCCCCACCGGGACCGCGACAGCGTCTCCGGGGGGCGTGCAATCGGCAATCCCCGACCGGGGCGGCGCGTGCAGATTCCGGTTCAGGAGGCCCCGGGCGCCGGCCGATAACCCTTCCGAATCACGGTGCTCAACCCCGTCGCCCTGCGGTCGTTCGCCGCCGCGGGCTACGACCGAGCCACCCTCGCGCCCCGCGCCGTCTCCGCGACGCTGCGCGCCCGGGGTGCTCCGGCCGTCGGGGTCGCCTGGGCGAGACCATCCTTGGGGACCGGATCCGTGCAGGAAGACATCGGACAACTGCTCCTCGAAGCCCGGTTGATCGACGACAACGCGCTGCAGCGCGCCGTGCTCCAGCAGAAGAACCTGGGCGGCAGCCTCACCGGCAACCTGGTGAAGACCGGCGCGCTGACCGAGGACGCGCTGCTCGAGTTCCTGGCGCGCCACTACGGGACGCCGACCTGCGACCTGAAGAACTACGAGCCCGACCCGGCGCTCACCCGCCTCATCCCCGGCGACGTCGCCACCCGCTTCATGGCGTTGCCGGTCGCGCGCACCGGTCGCCGCCTGGTGGTGGCGATGGCGAACCCGACCAACATCTTCGCCATTGACGACATCAAGTTCATCACCGGCTACGAGGTCGAGCCGCAGGTGGCCACCGAGGCCGCGCTGAAGAAGGCGCTGGACCGCGCCTACGACTCGGCCGGCACCATGGCCGATGTGATGCGGGGCATGGAGGAGGAGCTGTCCGTCGTCGAGGAGGACGACGGTGCCGAGGCCGAGACCGGCCTGAGCGCGGTGGACGAGGCGCCGATCGTCAAGCTGGTGAACTCGCTGATCGCGGACGCCGTGCGCAAGGGGGCCTCGGACATCCACATCGAGCCCTACGAGAAGGCGATGCGCGTGCGGTTCCGCATTGACGGCGTGATGCAGGAGATGATGGCGCCGCCGATGAAGTTCAAGGCGGCCATCCTCTCGCGCCTGAAGATCATGGCCGAGCTCGACATCGCCGAGCGCCGCGTGCCGCAGGACGGTCGCATCAAGATCAAGGTGCTCAACCGCACCATTGACCTGCGCGTCTCGTCGCTGCCCACGATCTTCGGCGAGAAGATCGTGATGCGTATCCTCGACAAGACCAACCTCAACATCGATCTCGAGAAGCTGGGCTTCGAGCCGGCCTCGATGAAGGAGTTCGTCTCCGCCATCGCCAACCCCTACGGCATGGTGTTGGTGACCGGGCCGACCGGATCCGGCAAGACCACGACCCTGTACTCGGCGTTGTCGCGGGTGAACACCCCCGAGGTGAACGTGATGACCGCCGAGGACCCGGTCGAGTACAACCTCGACGGCATCAACCAGGTGCTGGTCAACGAGGACGTCGGCCTGACCTTCGCCGCGGCGCTGAAGGCCTTCCTGCGCCAGGACCCCAACATCATCATGGTCGGTGAGATCCGCGACCTCGACACCGCCTCGATCGCGGTGAAGGCGGCGCTCACCGGCCACCTGGTGCTCTCGACCCTGCACACCAACGACGCCCCCAGCGCGATCGGCCGCATGATCGACATGGGGGTCGAGCCGTTCCTGGTGGCCTCCTCGGTGAACCTGATCCTGGCGCAGCGACTGGTGCGCCGGGTGTGCTCGGCGTGCAAGCGGCCGATCACCCTGAGCCGCGAGGTGCTCGAGGAACTGCAGCTCGACCCCGCGGAGGCGGCCGCCGCCACCTTCATGGAGGGCGCCGGCTGCGTCGAGTGCAACAACACCGGCTACCGCGGCCGCCAGGGCGTCTACGAGGTGATGCCGATGTCCATCGGCATCCGCGACCTGGTGCTCGAGCGGTCGTCGGCCAACGAGATCAAGCGGCTCGCCATCGAGCAGGGGATGCTGACCCTGCGGCGGGACGCCCTGGAGAAGTTGAAGCGCGGCCTGACCTCGGTCGAGGAAGTGCTCAAGGAGACGGCGGCGGACCAGACGTGATCGTGCCGGCGCCGCGGTTCGCCGCGGCGTCCGGGCCCCGCCGAGCGGGGGAGAGAGGAGAACAACCGACGTGGTGACCCTTCGCCAGCTGCTGGAGGACATGGTGTCGCGCAACGCCTCGGATCTGCACATCACCGCCGGGGTGCCGCCCGAGTTCCGGGTGGATGGCGCCATCACGCCGAGCGAATACGACGTGCTGACGCCCGAGCTGACCGTGCAACTGGCCTACAGCGTGATGTCGGACGAACAGCGGAAGCGCTTCGAGACCACCAAGGAGCTGGACTTCTCCTTCGGGATCAAGGGGCTGGCCCGCTATCGCGCCAACGTCTTCCTGCAGCGCGGCGTCGTCTCGATGGTGGTGCGGCAGATCCCCTTCGAGATCCTGGCCATGGAGAAGCTCGGTCTGCCGCCGGTGGCGCGGGAGTTCACCAACCGCCTCAAGGGGCTGATCCTGGTGACCGGCCCGACCGGCAGCGGCAAGTCCACGACCCTGGCGGCGATGCTCGACAAGATCAACCAGACGCGCCAGTGCCACATCATCACCATCGAGGACCCGGTCGAGTACATCCACCACCACAAGAAGTGCATCGTCAACCAGCGCGAGGTGGGGTCGGACACCGGCTCGTTCCCGACCGCGCTCAAGTACGTGCTGCGGCAGGATCCGGACATCATCCTCATCGGAGAGATGCGCGACCTCGAGACCATCGAGGCGGCGCTGACCATCGCCGAGACCGGGCACCTGGTGTTCGCCACCCTGCACACCAACTCCACCTACGAGGCGGTCAACCGCATCGTGGACGTGTTCCCGGCCGACCAGCAGAAGCAGATCCTGACCCAACTCGCCTTCACGCTGGAGGGGGTCATCACCCAGCAGCTCATCCCGCGGAGCCACGGCGGGGGCCGCATCCTGTGCGCGGAGGTGCTGGTGTGCACGCCGGCCATCAAGGCCGTGGTCCGCGAGGCCAAGACCCATCAGATCTACAGCCTCATGCAGGCCGGGCAGAAGTTCGGCATGCAGACGATGAACCAGGCGCTCCTGCAGGCGGTGCTCGACAAGCAGCTCAGCCCCGAGGACGCGCTCGACCACACCGGCGATCGTGTCGAGCTGGAGAACATGCTCGGCAAGGTCTGGCGCAGCGCCGCGTAGGAGGAAAGCGATGCCAGTCTTCGTTTGGAAGGGACGGACGCTCGCCGGCGAGGCGCAGAGCGGCGAGGTCGAGGTCGCGCGGCAGGAGGAGGCGGTCGAGCTCCTGCGCAAGAAGCGCATCCTCGTCACCTCGATGCGGCCCAAGGCCGGCAGCTTCAAGCTGCCGAAGCTGGGGGGCGGGGTCAAGGTCACCACCAAGGACCTGGCGATCTTCACCCGGCAGTTCGCGACCATGATCTCGGCCGGCCTGCCGCTGGTGCAGTGCCTCGACGTCCTGGCCAAGCAGGCGAGCAAGCCCGCCTTCGGCCGGGTGATCGGCGAGGTGACCCGCGAGGTCGAGGCCGGTTCGACGCTGGCCGACGCGCTCGGCAAGCACAAGACCGTGTTCGACGACCTGTTCCGCAACATGGTGGCGGCGGGCGAGGTCGGCGGCGTGCTCGACGAGATCCTCATGCGGCTGGCCACCTACATCGAGAAGAACGACGCGCTGCAGCGCAAGGTCAAGGGCGCGATGGTCTACCCGGCGGTGGTGCTGACGGTGTGCGTCGGGGCCGCGGCCTTCATGCTGATCTTCATCATCCCCACCTTCGCCAAGATGTTCAGCGACTTTGGCGGGGAGCTGCCGTTGCCGACCAAGATCGTGATGATGCTCTCGAACGGCCTCCAGCACTTCTGGTGGGCGATCGTGCTCGGCATCTTCGGCCTGGCCACGGCCTTCAAGCGCTACTACGCCACCGAGAACGGGCGGCGCGTGGTGGACGCCGGGATGCTGCGCATGCCGGCGCTGGGCGACGTGCTGCTGAAGAGCGCGGTCGCCCGCTTCACCCGCACGCTCGGCACCCTGATCGCCTCGGGTGTGCCGATCCTCTCGGGCCTGGAGATCACCGCGCGCACCGCCGGCAACAAGGTCATCGCGGAGGCGATCATGACCGCGCGCACCTCGATCCGCGAGGGCGAGACCGTGGCGGCGCCGCTGAAGACCTCGGGCGTGTTCCCGCCCATGGTGGTGCAGATGATCTCGGTGGGCGAGCAGACCGGCGCCCTCGACGAGATGCTGACGAAGATCGCCGTCTTCTACGAGTCCGAGGTGGACAGCGCCGTGGATGCGATGACCTCGATCATCGAGCCGGTCATGATCGTGTTGATGGGCGGCATGGTCGGCGGCATGGTCGTGGCCATGTACCTGCCGATGTTCAAGCTCATCAGCGTGGTCGCGGGAGGCTCCAACTGATGACGTCGTCGCCCGCCCCGCTCGCGCCGCCCGCGCTGCGTCCGGTCCCCGACCGGGCGCCGGCGGCGTCGCGCCCCGCCGCCCGCACGGCCCCCGCGGCCGACGTCGGGCGCGGGCTGCGGGCGCTGATCCGCGGCCGTCTGGTGGTCGCGGCGCTGGCGCTGCCGCTGGGGCTGGTGCTGGGCGCGGAGTCCCCACGGGCGATGCTCCCGGTGTTCGTGGGGGCGGCGCTGACCATCCTCGTGCTGTCGGCGCTCTACGAGCTGGCGGCCCGCACGGGACGCGCCCCGGTGCCGCAGATGTTCGTCCAGCTCGGAGTGGACCTGCTGCTGGTGACGCTGTTGGCCACCCGCACGGGCGGTGGGGCGAGCCAGTTCATCCTCTTCTACGTCCTGGTCGTGCTGACCGGCGGGTTGATGGGCCGGCTGGCGGGGGGCCTGGTCACCGCAGCCGGCGCGGGCGTGGGCTACGCGCTGCTGCCGACCCTGACGCGGACCCTGGGGGGACCGGGGCTGGCCGCTTCGGAGCCGGGCTTGCCGGCCTCGATGGTGGCGGCGTTCGTGGTGATCGTCGGCGTGCTGGCGGGGACGCTGGGCCGCCGGGTGCGCACGGCCAGCGAGGACCTCGAGCGCACCACCCGCGAACTGGCGCGGGTGCGGGTGGACAACGACGTCATCCTGCGCCACCTGGCCACCGGCGTGCTCACGGTGGATGGCCGGGGCACCGTCGCGTATCTGAACCCCGCGGCCGAGTCGGTGCTGGGACTGCGGACCGCCGAGGTGCGCGGCCGGGGCGTGGACGAGGCGCTGCCCGACCGCCTGGCACCGCTGCGGGAGGCGGTGCGGCGGACGCTGTCCGGCGGCGAAGGTCAGTCGCGCCTGGAGCTGAACGGCCGTACCGCCGCCGACCGCGAGCTGGTGCTGGGCGTGACCACCAACGTGCTGCGGCACGAGGGCGCCCTGACCGGGGTGGTGGCGGTCTTCCAGGACCTCACCGGGGTGCGCGACATGGAGCGGCGGGCGCGGCGCAACGAGACCCTGGCCGAGGTGGGGGCGCTGGCGGCGGGCATCGCCCACGAGTTGCGCAACGGGCTGAACCCGATCAGCGGCTCGGTGGAGTTCCTGCAGCGCGAGCTGCACCCGGAGGGCGAGAACGCGGTGCTCATGGGGCTGATCGTGCGCGAGTGCACGCGGCTCAACTGCTTCGTCACCGACCTGCTCAACTACGCGCGCGAACGCGAGCTGGCGCCGGTGGCGCTCGACCTCGGGACGGAGATGGAAGGGCTGTGCGAGGCGCTGCGCCGCGATCCGCGCTGCACCGGGCGGATGCGGGTGGACTGCGTCCCGCCCCCGGAGTTCGTCCGCCTGCGGGCGGATGGCGAGCAATTGCGGCAGGTTTGGTTGAACCTGGCGAACAACGCGTTCGACGCCATGGCCGGCGGCGGCACCCTGACGGTGCGCTGGCGCTCGGCCGTGGACGGGCGCGTGGTCGTCGAGTTCGCGGACGAGGGCCCGGGGATGAACCCCGAGCACCTGCCGCGGGTCGGCGAACCCTTCTTCACGACGAAGCCGGGAGGCACGGGGCTGGGCGTGGCGATCGCCCAGCGCATCGTGGAACGGCACGGCGGAACGCTCGCCTTCGAGAGCGCGCCGGGCCGGGGCACGGTGGCCCGGGTGAGCCTGCCCGCTGAGAACGGAATCCTGGCGGAAGCCGCCTGAGAGTCCCGCATACCCCAGACGCGAGGTGGATGGCATGCCGGCGGAAAAGATCCTGGTCGTGGACGACGAACAGAGCATGACCCAGTTCCTGGGCATCGTCCTGCGCAAGGAGGGCTACCAGGTCACGGTCAGCAACAACGGACGCGAGGCCCTGGAGAAGGTCCGCACCGAGGGCTTCGACGTGGTGATCACCGACATCCGCATGCCGGGGATGAACGGGATCGAGTTGCTGGAGGGCGTGAAGAAGATCGACGCGACGCTGCCGGTGGTGATCATGACCGCCTACGCGTCGCAGCAGACCGCGATCGACGCCGTGAACCTCGGCGCGTTCCAGTACCTGATCAAGAACGCGAAGAACGACGAGATCAAGCTGGTGGTGCGCAACGCCGTCGAGATGCGGCGCGTGCGCAGCGAGAACCAGTACCTCAAGCGCGAGCTGAAGCGGGGGCACGAGGAGAAGACGATCATCGGCTCCTCGGACGAGATGATGCGGGTCTTCCGCATGGTCGAGAAGGTGGCCGACAGCGAGGCCACCATCCTCATCCAGGGCGAGAGCGGCACCGGCAAGGAGCTGATCGCCCGCGAGATCCACTACCGCAGCCGGCGCGCGGGCGGGCCGTTCGTCAGCATCAACTGCGGCGCCATCCCGCGCGACCTGCTGGAGAGCAACCTGTTCGGGCACGTCAAGGGCTCGTTCACCGGCGCGGTGCGCGACTCGGCCGGCCTGTTCCAGGTCGCCGAGGGCGGCACGTTCTTCCTCGACGAGGTGGGGGAGATGCCGTCGGCCACGCAGGTGAAACTGCTGCGGGCCCTGCAGGAGCGGGAGATCATCCCGGTGGGCGGCACGCAGCCGGTGAAGATCGACTGCCGGCTGGTGGCGGCGACCAACGCCGACCTGGAGAAGGAGGTGGCCGAGGGGCGCTTCCGCGCCGACCTGTTCTACCGGCTCAACGTGATCCCCATCCGCCTGCCGTCGCTGCGCCAGCGCCGCGACGACATTCCGCTGCTGGTGGACCACTTCCTGCGGCGCTTCGCGCAGAACAACCCGGCGAAGACGGTGAGTCCCGAGTCCATGGAACTGCTGATGAAGTACGACTGGCCGGGCAACGTGCGGGAGCTGGAGAACGTCATGGAGCGGGCGATGATCCTCGACGAGGGCGGCACCATCGGCCCGGAGGACCTGCCCGACAAGATCCGCTTCGGGGTGGCGCACCGTGGCAGCCTGATCATCGACTCGCCGACCCTGACGCTGGACGAACTCGAGAAGGAGTACATCCTCAAGGTGCTCCACTACACGCGCTGGCAGAAGAAGCGGGCCAGCGACCTGCTCGGCATCAACGCCTCGACGCTCTACCGCAAGCTGATCGCCTACGGCGTGGAGCGGCCGGGGGGCGAGGAGCCGGAGGGCGCCGAGGCCCCGGCGGAGGAGCGGGCGGCCTGAGTGTTGCACGAAGCACGGAGCGGCCAAGGACGTTGCGAATCGCCAAGTCCATGGCCGCTCCGATGTTGAGAATGCACCGGGCCGCGGACCTCCGGTGCGGGCAACTGCCGGGGCGGATGGCACAAGTCGCAGCACGACAGCACGATAGGCAGCCGGTCGGCGGGGCGTCCGTGGTGGCACGGCGGTTGCGCCTCATCCCGGGCGAGGGTCCGAGAGCGAACGCGACGGGCGACCCGAGAACACCAACAGGAGGGTACAGAATGTTCCGGTCCCAGAAGGGCTTCACCCTGATCGAGCTGATGATCGTGGTCGTGATCATCGGCATCCTGGCAGCCATCGCGATCCCGAACTTCATCGCGATGCAGGACCGTGCGAAGGAAGGCAGCGTGAAGTCGAACATGCACACGCTGCAGCTCGCCGCCGAGGACTACGGTGTCCAGAACGACGGCATCTACGCGGCGACGATGGACGCCAGCCACGTGGCGGACCTCCTGCCGTCCAGCTTCAAGAACCCGTTCAGCTCCACGGCGAACGCGTGGGAGAACCGCGGCAACTTCGACGGCGCGCCGGGTGCGACCGCGGGTCTGACGAGCTACGCGGATTCCAGCACGGCGACCTACAAGATCAAGGGCGTGGGCAAGAAGACCTCCGGTACGGGCTTCCCGCTCACGCTGGAGCTGACCGCCGGCCAGTAGCCGAAAGGAGAGTGCGCGAGGGGTGGGCCGACGCCCGCCCCTTGCGTGTTCCCAGCGACGCGGGAGCTTCCGCCCGGCCCCGGCGGGCTCCCCCCTCAGTCGAGGAGACGATGAGTAGGAATGCCGGGTTCACGTTGATCGAGCTGATGATCGTGGTCGTGGTCATCGGTATCCTGGCGGCCATCGCGATTCCCAACTTCCAGTCCATGCAGGCACGGGCGCGGGAGGGGGGCGTGAAGGCCAACATGCATTCGTTCCAGCTCTCGGCCGAGGACTACGGCGTCCAGAACGACGGCGCCTACGCCACCACCGGGGACATCGTCGTGGCCCTCATCCCGGGCGGCCAGTCCAACTTCAAGAACAGCTTCACCGGGCACACCGGTGAGAACGTCGCCTGGGAGACCCGCTCCAGCTACGCCGGCCCGGCCACTTCCACTCCCGGCATCACCAGCTACAAGGACTCGGTCGCGACGTCCTACAACGTCAAGGGTTTCGGGCAGAAGCAGGCGATCCCCATCGTCCTGACGTCCGGCTACTGATCCGGACGGGCGTCGTTCCACTCCGGAACGGTCGCCCAGCCATCCCCGCAGTTCCCTCGGCCCCGCGGTCCCTCTCCATCGGCACACACGTTGCACTGTCGGGCGTCGCGGCTGCCCTCGGAACGGGGCGGGTTTCACATCCGTAGGCGGCGCAAAGCCTTGGACGTGCAGGTGGTCACAGGACCAGGGAGGATGGCATGCAGAGTCCTACCGTCGAGATCGCGGGCCGGCCAGTGATTGGGCAGCGCGCCAGGGAGGTCGGCGCTCCCGATCCGTCTCTGGCCGTGTGTACCCGGAGGCTCGCGAAGGACTACGTGCATCCCTGGACGATGCGCCGCACCCGCGGCCTCGAGGCGTTGGACCTCGAAGTGGGGCGCGGCGAGGTGCTGGGCCTGTTGGGGCCCAACGGCGCCGGCAAGACCACCACGCTCAAGCTGCTCGTCGGGCTGCTGAAGCCGACGCGCGGTCGGGCCTGGCTGCTGGGGCACCCGGTGGAGGACACCGCGTCGCGCCGGGGGCTGGGCTTCCTGCCCGAGCAGCCGTACTTCTACGACTACCTGAACGGCGTCGAGTATCTCGAGCTGGCCGGCCGGTTGTCGGGCCTGGGTGGGGCGGCGGCGCACGAGCGTGCGCGGCAGTGGTTGGGACGCGTGGGACTCGGGGAGAGGCCGCGGCTGGTGCTGCGCAAGTACTCGAAGGGCATGCTGCAGCGTCTCGGGCTGGCCGCCGCCCTGGTGCACGAGCCCGAGCTGTTGATCCTCGACGAACCGATGAGCGGTCTCGATCCGTTCGGACGACGCGACGTTCGCGGTCTGATCGCCGAGCAGCGCGACCGCGGCGTCACGGTGCTGTTCTCGTCGCACATCCTGCCCGACGTCGAGATGCTCTGCGACCGGGTCGCCATCCTGC
Source organism: uncultured bacterium (assembly GCA_964398895.1). GTDB lineage: Bacteria > Eisenbacteria > RBG-16-71-46 > RBG-16-71-46 > RBG-16-71-46 > JANXPZ01. Next base: position 13,837 of record CAYNPF010000005.1, on the reverse strand, counting down.
TCGGCGGACGCCTGACGCAGCTCGCCACGGTGGGCGAGTTGGTGGACGGGGGTCGGCAGTCGGTGGAGATCCGCTGCGCGCCGGGGGCTCTGCTCGAGCTGCCGCGCCAGTGGGCCGGCGAGGTGACGCGGAGCGAACGGGCCGACGAGACGGTCTTCCGCCTGGAGGACGAGTCCCGCCTGCAGGAGGTCCTGGCGGGTCTGCTGCGCGCCGGCGTGGCGGTGCGGGCGGTCACGCCGCAGCGCCCGACGCTGGAGGAGCTCTTCCTGGCCGCCGCCGCGGGCGAGCGGACGCGGAGGAGCGCATGACCGCCTGGCTGATCGCGCGGAACACGTTCCGCGAGGCGATGCGCGACCGCGTCGTCGCCGGCATGGTCGCCGCGGGGCTGGCGCTGTTCGCCGTCACGCTGATGGCGAGCCCGCTGGCTCTCGGCGAGGGTGGCCGGTTGCTGGTGGACCTCGGCCTCAGCGGGATCTCGGTGCTGGGTCTGCTGGTGATCCTGCTCACCGGCACCAGTCTGGTGGCGAAGGAGCTGGAGCGGCGCACCATCTACAACCTGCTGTCGCGCCCGATCCGGCGCTCGGCCTACCTGGTGGGCAAGTGGGCGGGGCTGTCGGCGACGCTGTGGACGGTGGCGGTGCTGCTCGGCCTGGCGCTGTGCGGCCTGCTGTTGCTGCGGGGCGGCGGCCATTCGGGGCCGGCGGTGCTCGAGGCGGTCTACCTGGCCGGTCTCGAGCTGACCGTGGTCACCGCGCTGGCGGTGATGTTCTCGGCGATCTCCACCCCGGTGCTGTCGGCGCTCTACACCCTCGGCTTCTTCCTGGTGGGTCAGTGGAGCTACGACCTGCGCCTCTTCGCCGCCAAGTTCCCGCCGGAGCTGGGCACGGTGCTGCGGGTCGTGGCCAACCTGGTACCCAACCTGCCGCTGTTCAACATGCGCACGCTGGCCGCGGCCGGGGAGACGACCACCGCGCTGCACCTCGGGCTGGCGACGGTCTACGCCGCGGTGTACGCGGCCTGCGCCCTGTGCCTGGCGGCGGCCGCCTTCGAGTCGAAGGACTTCAAGTGATCGCCCCGGGACCGTCCGCCTGGCACCGCCGCAGCGCGGCGGCCTGGGGGATCGCGCTGCTGCTGGGGGCGGCGGTGTTCGTGCTCGCCGACCTCTCGTGGCGCGTCGTGCCGCATCCGCACCCGCTCGAGGAACTCTCGTACTACCCGTCGGGGCGGCTGCTGAAGCCGGCCACGCTCGGTCACGCCGCCACCGCCGCCGATCTCGCCTGGCTGCGGGCGGTGCAGTACTACGGCGAGCACCGCTTCACCGACAACCGCTTCATGCGCATGGAGCACGTCTTCGACATCCTGACCACGCTCGATCCCGGCTTCCGCCCCGCGTACGTGTTCGGCTCCTTCGCGCTGGCCCAGGAGGGTCACGACTTCCCCGCGGCCGAGCGGCTCATGCTCAAGGGGCTGGCGGCCAACCCGGCCAGCGGCGAGCTGGCCTTCCAGCTCGGCTTCCTCTACTTCGTGCGGCCCGGCGGGCGCGACCTGGCGCGGGCGGCGCGGTACTTCGAGCAGGCCTCGTTCCAGGCCGACGGTCCGCCGCAGTCGGCGCGGTTCGCGGCCTTCGCCCGGCAGAACGGGGGCGAGCTGATCGGAGCGTACGAGCTGTGGGCCCAGGTCGAGCGGACGTCGCCCAACCCGTTGCTGCGCGAGCTGGCGAGCCGCGAGCGGGAGCGCATCCGGCGGGCGCTGGCCACCGGGCGGCACGAGGCGGCGATGCGGCGGCTGAGCACTCCGGTCGTGCTGATGCAGTAGCGGGGCCCCGGCGGCCCGCGAGGCCGTCCGGGACGCCGGCGGGGCGCGGGGCCCCGGTCGGCGGGGGGCGAAAGCTCCCTCAAGCGGCCGGGCCGGGCGGCCGATAACCCCGACGTGAGGTGGTCCGCTCCGCCGCCGAGGCGGGTCCGGGCCGTGTGTTCCGGTCCGCAGTCGTCTGCACACCGCGAGGGCCAGCGAGCCCCCCGGTCCAGCCCGCCGTGCCGGGTCTCGCCGCGCACCGCGTTCAGGGAGTGAAGACATGCTCTTCGGCAAGAAGCAGTCCCTCGTGGGGCTGGACATCGGCAGCCACACGATCAAGGCGGTCGAGCTGGAGCCGCAGGCCAATCGGTCCTGGCGGCTGACGCGCTGGGGCATCTCGTCGCCGCTCGCTGAGGCCATCGTGGACGGCGAGATCATGGACCGGCAGATGGTGACCGACGCCATCTCGAACCTGTTCGAGACGCGCGGCTTCAAGTCGCGCAGCGTGGTGGCGGCGGTGAGCGGTCGCGCGGTGATCGTGAAGAAGATCACGATGAACCGCCTGTCGGCCGCCGACGCGCAGCAGGCCGTCTACTGGGAGGCCGAGCAGCACGTCCCCTACGACATCAACGACGTCTCGCTCGATTTCGAGATCGTCGGGGCCGCACCCAACGACCCCAAGCAGATGCAGGTGCTGCTGGTGGCGGCGAAGAAGGACATGGTCAGCTCGTTCGCCGATCTGATCCGCGAGGCCGGCTACACCCCGGCGGTCGTGGACGTGGACTCCTTCGCGGTGCAGAACGCGCTCGAGGCGAACTACGACTTCGCGCCCGAAGAGGTCGTCGCCAGCCTGAACATCGGCGCCGACATGACCAACATCAACATCGTCCAGGCCGGCGTGCCCTACTTCACCAAGGACCTGCAGGTCGGCGGCACCACCTTCGTCGAGGCCGCCCAGCGCAAGTTCAACCTCAGCCAGGCCGAGGCGGCCGCCGCGGTGCGCGGCGAGTCGGGCTCGGACCTCGAGCTGGCGCCGGTGATCGAGCAGGCCTGCGAGGGGCTGGCGACGGCGCTCGAGCGCGCGCAGGCGTTCCTGCGCACCTCGGGCGAGGCCGGCGTCATCTCGCGCATCATGCTGTGCGGCGGCAGCTCGCTGACGCCGGGTGTGCAGGACTTCCTGCAGCGCCGCTTCGGTGTGGCGACGGAGATCGCCAACCCGCTCACGCGGGTGGCCTACGACCCCGCGCTCTTCGCGGGACAGGACGTCATGAAGGTGGCGCCGCTTCTGACGGTCGGGATCGGACTCGCGCTGCGCCGCGTGGGGGACAAGAAATGATCCGGATCAATCTCCTGCCCGGGGAGGAAAGGCGGCGGCCCGGGACGACGGTCACGCTGAAGGCCGGAGAGCTGGTCCTGCCGCTCGCGGTGCTGGTCGCGGTCGCGCTGGTGGTGGCGGGTACGGCGGTCTCGCAGTTCACGCGGGCGGAGAACCTGCAGAAGTCCATCGCCCGGGTGGACAACGAGTCGCGCGTGCTGGCCCCGCAGATCGAGCGCGTCAACCGGCTGGCGCAGGAGCGCGCCGAGCTCGACCTGCGGCTGGGCATCATCAGCAAGCTGCAGAAGGGACGGACGCAGAGCGTGCGGCTCATGGACGAGCTGGCGCGCTGCATTCCCGAGCACATGTGGATCAACTCGGTCGAGCAGTCCGACGGCGCGAACCTGGCGGTCGAGGGCACGACGCTCTCGAACCTGGTCGTCTCGGACCTCATGTCGCGGCTGGAGCGTTCGTCGCTGTTCGCGAACGTGGAGCTGAGCGTGGCCGAGCGCGCGGAGATCGACGAACACGACGTCGTCCGGTTCCGGGTGACCTGCCAGGTCACGCCGGACGAGCCGGCACAGTAGGAGGATCGCCATGGCCAACGTGGATCTCAAGAACCCGGCGGTCCAGAAGGTGCTGCTCAGCGGTCTGCTGGGCGTCGGGGTGCTGTCCATCTTCTTCTTCACCCACTTCCTGCCGTTCGGCTATCCGAACCAGCAGGAGCGGCTGAACACGCTCCGGACCGACTTCGAGCGCAAGTCCACCGAGCTGGCCCGGGCGCGGGCCACGGTCGCGGACCTGCCGCGCTTCGAGGCCGAGTACGCGCAGTTGCACGACCGCTGGATGCTGGCCGGCGAGCTGTTGCCGACCGACCGGCAGCTCGCCTCGCTGCTGCGGCGCATCACGCTGGCGGGCCAGGAGACCGGCGTGCAGTTCGTGAGCTTCCGCCCGCAGGCGCCGCGGACCGAGACTTACTACACCGAGATGCCGGTCCAGATCTCGGTGCACGGCGGCTACCACCAGGTGGGCTCGTTCCTGGCGGAGCTGGCCAACCTGCGTCGCATCGTGACCGTCTCCGGTATGCGGTTGAAGACGAACACGGAGGCGCAGGACGACGTCTACAACACCACGGCGATCGATCTGACCGCCTCGGCCTACAGTCTGAATGCATCCCCGGCCGGCGCCGAGCCGCACGAGGCGAAGGCGAAGCCGGCCGAGGGCGGCAAGGAGGGAGACTCGCATGCGCGCAAGTCCTCGTAGGCGGACCCCGCAGCGCGGGCGTCGCGCCCGGGTCCCGGCGCGCGTGTGCGCCCTCGGCCTGGCGATCGTGATCGGCGGGAGCCTGGTGATGGCGGGGCCGGCCCTCGGCGGTTCCACGCTCGAGGGACGGGCTCTGGCGGCCGCCCAGCAGGCGGCCCGGCAGGCCCAGGCCCGTGCTCGAATGCAGGATGCCGCCGCGGGGACGATGACCGCGGCGCCGGTCCCGGCGAAGTCCACGACCGTGGGGAAGCCCGCGGTCCGGACGGCGCCCACGACCGTGGCGAAGCCGGCGGCCCCGGTGAAGACCGTGGCCGCGGCCCAGCCCCCGCGTCGCTCCCCGCTGGGCGGCAAGTCGCCCGCGGTGGCGACGCGCGGACAGGTCGTGGCGGTCGCGGCTTCGATGCGACCGGCGATGAATCCGGTGCCGTCGGCATCCCCCTCGGCCGCGCATCTCGACGACCAGGTGACGTACCAGTACAACGCCCTCGGGCGGCGCGATCCGTTCATGCCGCTGGTCGGCGGACGGCAGTACGTCCCCGTGGACGCGCCTCCCGACGTGGGCGGCCTGCAGGTGGTCGGGATCGTGTGGGGGGCGCAGGACAAGTTCGCGATCGTCGAGGACGGAGTCGGGAACAGCCGGGTGCTGCGGCCCGGTGACAAGGTCATGAATGGAGTCGTCCAGGGTCTGAAGCGGGACGGGGTCATCGTGAGCCTGACCGTGGACGGCCAGTCGCAGTCCGTGACGATCCCGCTGACGCGGAAGGGAGAACCGAATGCGAACCGCTAAGCTCCTGGCGAGCCTGCTGCTGGTCGCCGGCGCCGCCATCGCCGTCCTCGCGCCTGTCCCGGCCCAGGCGCAGGAGTCGGGCGCCATCCGTCAGGTGGGCCTGACGCGCACCGGGACGGGGACGTTCAGCCTGGACGTCGAGGGCGCGGATATCCGCACCGTGATCCGTGCGATCTCGGAGTTCAGCGGGCGCAACATCGTGATGAGCGCCGCGGTCGAGGGACGCGTGCGGGTCACGCTGCGCAACGTGGGGTGGCAGGACGCGCTGCGCACCGTGCTGCGCGCGAACGCGCTCGACTTCGTGGAGGAGAACGGCATCATCCGCGTGGACGAGATGAAGAAGCTCCAGCAGGAGCAGGTGGACCGCGAGACGGCACGGGCCAAGGCCGCCGAGCTGGTTCCCCTGGACACCCGCGTGGTGAAGCTCAACTACGCCAACGCCAGCGAGCTGCCCGCGGCGCTGGCCGGTGCGATGAGCAAGCGCGGCGTGATCCTGGTGGAGAAGCGCACCAACTCGCTGATCATCAGCGACCTGCCGGACAACGCCGGGGCGATCGAGAAGATGGCGCTGGACCTCGACACCTCGACGCCGCAGATCGAGATCACGGCCAAGCTGGTGGACGTGGACGTCGAGGCGCTGCGCGACATCGGCATCGAGTGGAACGTCTCCCCCGGGGAGGCCGAGTTCTGGGCCGGCGTGGACGACCCGGGCGGCTCGGGCAACAAGATCCTGCCCGGCGGCGGCCCGTTCCACAACAAGGACGGGACGCTGGAGGCCGCGGGCTCGCAGAACTCCGGCATCAGCGACCCGGCGACGAGGCTGACGTTCGGCATCTTCAAGAGCTGGGCGTCCATCGAGGCCCAGTTGCAGATGCTCGAGCAGAACCGCAAGGCCAAGATCATCTCCAACCCCCGAATCACCACCGTGGACAACCGCGAGGCCAAGATCCTGGTGGGCCAGAAGATCCCGCTCATCGTGCAGGACGTGGCCGGCAACGCGGTGTCGCAGTTGCAGACGATCGGCATCCAGCTCAAGGTCACGCCGCATCTGACGGCGGACAAGCGGATCGTCATGGACCTGCACCCCGAGGTCAGCGACCTCTCGACCTCGAGCACGGTGCAGGGCGGCGTCATCATCAACACGAGCGAGGCCGACACGCGCGTGATGGTGGAGGACGGCCAGACCGCGGTGATCGGCGGCCTGATCCGCTCGAACGAGAACGAGATCCGGCGGGGCATGCCGTTGCTCAAGGACCTCCCGCTGCTCGGGATGCTGTTCCGCTCGAACAGCACCACGCGCGCGAACCGCGAGCTGTTGATCTTCGTGACCCCGCGCATCACCAACTTCCAGCAGGCGGCGGCCGAGTAGGCCCGTTCCGCCCCGCACGCGGCCGCCGGTCATTGACCGGCGGCCGTCGCGTTTCCCGCCGCGCTTTGCCCGAGGGGGCGATGCGGTTAGGCTGGGACCCATGGAGAGCGGAGCGGGACGTCCGATCGCACTGGTGGGCCTGATGGGGGCGGGCAAGAGCGCCGTGGCCGCGGCGCTGGGGGAGCGGCTGGGGGGCGCGGTCGCCGACCTGGACGCGATGGTCGAGGTCGCCGCGGGCCGCGGGATCGCCGACCTCTTCGCGCGAGGCGGCGAGGCGGCGTTCCGGCGTCTCGAGGGCGTTGCGCTGCGCGAGGCGCTGGCGGCCGGGGCGGCGGTGCTGGCCTGCGGCGGCGGCATCGTGCTCGACGCGCTGCAGCGGCGCACGCTGGTGGAGCACTGCCGGGTGGCGTGGCTCGAGGTCGAGCCGGCGACCGCCGCGGCGCGACTGGCCGGGGAGGCGGGCGGCCGACCGCTGCTGGCGGGCGTGCTCGGAGCGGGCCCGGCGCAACTGGAGCGGCGGCTGACGGAGCTGCTGGCCGGGCGGCGCGAGCTCTACGCGGAGATCGCCGCGGTGCGCGTGACCGTGGACGGGCTCGGCCCCGACGAGGTGGCCGACGCGGTGTTGCGCGAGCTCGGGGGAGCGGGGCGATGAGGCGCGGTGGGCGGGCGGTCGCGACGGCGCTGGCCGGGCTCCTGCTCGGGGCGTGCGCGCCGCACGCGCCGATGATGGCGCCGCTCGACGCCGGCGGGTGCCTGGCCGCCTACCGCGCGGGACTGGTCGCGCGGGAGCAGCGCGTGCGCATGGTGAGCGCCGATGCCGTCCTGTGGACGCGGGGCGTGGCGCCCTGCGACACGTGCGCGCCGGCGCGTCTGCCGGCGGTGCGCGCCGACCTGGCGGTGCTCGCGCCGGACGGCCTGCGGTTGCGGGTCTTCTCGCTGTTCGGTGTCGCCGTGGACGTGGCCCTGCGTGGCGACTCGCTGACCGCGTACGCTCCCGGTGCGGGGATCGCGGTGGCGCTGGACGCGGTGCGCGATTCGCTGGGGCCGGCGGAACCGGGACGGTGGGCGGGTCGGCTGGTCGCGGCGGCCTGGCGCGCGCCGGAGGCGGCGAGCCGGTCGTGGAGCGACGGGGGGCTCGAACTGCGCTGGCGCGAGGACGCCGACTCGCTGGCGATCACGCTGGCCCCGGACGGTCTGCCGCGCGAGGCGCGGATCTGGCGCGAGGGTCCCGCCGGCGCGCGCGTGCGCTACGCGCGCTGGGAGACGACGGACGGTGTGCGCTGGCCGGTGAGCTGGAGTCTCGAGGCCCTGCCGGACGGGCCGGCGCTCGATTGCCGGCTCGAGCGCGTCGCGTTCGCGGCGCTGCCGGACCCCGCACGCCTGGTGGTGCGGGTTCCCGCAGATGCGCGGCGCGTGGGTGCCGACGAGGCCCGGCGCCTGTTCGCCCGCCTGGGGCTGTCGCGATGAGGCGCCGTCTGGCGGTCGCGGGGCTGGCACTGCTGCTGGCGTGGCCGGTGGGTGGGGCGGCGAAGCCGGCGGGCACGGCCGTGCCCGATCCGGTGTGCGTGCGCGTGCTGCTGGCGCGGCTGCGCGCCGCCGGGCGCGCCGAGGCCACGGTGCGGCTGCGGCGCCGCGATGCGGTGAGCGGGCGGACGGTCGAGCAGGCGGGGCGGCTGGCGCTGGAGCCGCCGCGACGGGCGCGGCTCGACTTCGCCGGGGGGGAGCGCCTGACCCTGCGCGCCGACGGCGGCGAGTGGCTGCAGCCGGCGCTGCGCCAACTCGTGCGCGCCGGGCCGCGCGGCGCGGCGGGGGCGCTGCAGTGGTGGGGTGCGCTGCTGGACCCGGTCGGAGCGGGGCTGGAGGAGCGGCGACTCGACGAGCGCTCGTTCGCCCTGCGGTTGCGGGGCAGCGAGACCAGCGCGCCGCGGATCGAGCTGGACGCGCGGGGTTTGCCGGTGCGCCTGGTGCTGGCCGGCGCCGACGGCGGTTCGCTGGAGTACCGCCTGCGCGGGTGGCGTTTCGTGCGCGCGCGGGGCGAGGGCGACTTCCGCCTGGCGGCTCCGCCGGGCGTCGAGGTCGTGAACCTGCCGTGAGCGGGCCGGGCGCGGGCCGCGCGCTTGACACCCCCGGAGGGGTCACGGAGACTCGCGGATCGCAGTGCGCGTGATCGCCGGCCATCTGGGGGGGCGCCGCCTCGCGGCTCCCCGCGGCAGCGGCACCCGGCCGACGTCCGACCGGGTGCGCGAGGCGCTGTTCATGGCGCTGGAGCCGCTGGCGGGCCTGCGGGTCGTGGACCTCTTCGCCGGGTCCGGGGCGCTGGGCATCGAGGCGCTGTCGCGCGGTGCCGCATGGGTCGACTTCGTGGAGCGCGACGCGGGCGCCCGCCGGGTGCTGGCGGAGAACCTGGCGGCGCTCGAACTCGGGGATGCGGCGCGGGTCTGGCCGCTGGAGCTGCCGCGCGGGCTCGATCGCCTGGCCGCAGCGCTGCGCGGAGCGGACCTGGTGCTGGCCGACCCGCCCTACGGTGGCGAGGCGGCGCGGGATCTGCTCGAGGCGCTGGGCGGCAGGGGCCCGTGGCGGCCGGGGTTGCGGCTGGTGCTGGAGCACCACGCGAAGGACACGGTGCCGGATGCGGCGGGGGCGCTGGTGCGGGTGCGGGAGCGACGCTACGGGGAGACGGTGGTGAGCACGTACCGGCCGGTCGCGGAGCCGGGCACGGAGGAGGAGGAGGAGCGATGAGGGCCAGGCGCACGGCGCTGTTCCCCGGGACGTTCGATCCCATCACCAACGGTCACCTCGACCTGACGCGCCGGGCCGTGCGCCTGTTCGACCGCGTGATCGTCGCGGTCGCCGACAACCCGGCCAAGGGCGCGCTGTTCCCGCTGGCGGAACGGGTGGCGATGTGCCGCTCGGCGACGCGCGGCCTGCGCGGGGTGACGGTGGTGTCGTTCGACGACCTGGTGGTGGACTGCGCCCGGCGCGTCGGCGCCCACGTGATGATCCGCGGCCTGCGGGCGGTGAGCGACTTCGAGTACGAGTTCCAGATGGCGCTGATGAACCGGCGGCTCTCGGCGGACCTCGAGGTCGCCTTCCTGATGCCGAGCCAGACCTACACCTACCTGAACTCGACGCTGGTCAAGGAGGTGGCCCGGCTGGGCGGCGACGTGAGCGCGCTGGTGCCGCGCGCGGTCGGGGCCCGCCTGCGCGCGCGGCTGCGTCCGCGCCCGACGGCGCGCGGGAAGCGAGCGTGAGCGCGGTGCTCGAGCGCCTGCGCCGCGTGGCGCGCCTGCGGCCGCGCCGGCTGCTGCTGGCCGAGGCCGGCGACGAGCGGGTGGTCCGGGCGGCGGCGCTGCTGGCGCGCGACGGCCTCGCCGAGGTCGCGGTGGTGGGCGAGCGGGCGGAGCTGCAGGCCTGCGCGCGGCGCGCCGGCGTGGGCCTGGGTGGGATCGAGACGATCGAGTCGTCGGCGGCGGAGGCGATCGAGCGCACCGCGGCCGGGCTGCGCGCGGCGCGCGGCGACCGCCTGGTGGGCGCCGACCTCGAACGCTACGCGCGCGACCCGCTGTTCCAGGCGGCGGCGCGCGTGCGGTTGGGCCTGGCCGACGTCTTCGTCTGCGGGGCGGTGCGCACCACCGCCGACGTGCTGCGGGCCTCGCTCTGGCTGGTGGGGCTGGCGCCGGGGACGAAGACGCTCTCGTCGTTCTTCCTCATGGTGCTGCCGGGCGATCGCGTGCTGGTCTTCGCCGACTGCGCGGTCGTGCCGGATCCGGACCCGGGCCAGCTCGCCGACATCGGCATCATGGCCGCGGACCACTACCGCCGGCTCACCCGCGGCGTGCCGCACACCGCGTTCCTGTCCTTCTCCACCCGGGGCTCGGCCGATCATCCGCGCGCGCGCAAGGTGCGCGAGGCGGTGGCGCTGGCGCGCGAGCGGCGGCCGGACCTGCACCTCGACGGCGAGATGCAGCTCGACGCCGCGCTCGACCCGGCGGTGGGCCGCCGCAAGGCGCCCGACAGCGTCGTGGCGGGAGTCGCGAACGTGCTGGTGTTCCCCGATCTCGACGCGGGCAACATCGGCTACAAGCTGGTGCAGCGGCTGGGCGGGGCGCGCGCCTACGGGCCCATCCTCATGGGGCTGGCCCGCCAGGGCAACGATCTCTCGCGGGGCTGCAGCGCGGAGGACGTCGTCGAGACGGCCACCATCGCCTGCGCGCTCTCCGTCGAGCGGGACGAGGACGAACGACATGCCGACCTATGAGTATCGCTGTCGGAAGTGCGGTCACCGCTTCGAGGTCTTCCACGGCATGCGTGACGAGACGCCGCGGCATTGTCCCAAGTGCCGCGGACGCGCGCAGCGCGTGCCCACCGGTGGGGCCGGGCTCCTCTTCAAGGGGAGCGGCTTCTACGTCACCGACTACCGGAGCAGGACGTACAAGGAGAAGGCCCGGCAGGAGCGCTCCGCCGGTGCTTCCGGGGCCGGTCCGGCCAAGTCGGGGGACAAGCCCCCGTCGTCGGGCTGAGCGCGGGGTCGGGTGTCCTTCCGGCTGACCCGGGCGCTGCTCGAGGCCCACGGTCTCGCGGCGGTCCCGCCGGAGCGCGAGCGGGACGCGGTCCTGCGATCGGTGGACCAGGTGCTGCTCGGGGCCGACGAGGCGCCGCTGGTGGTGGCCCTGCTCGAGCGCGCCGGCGTGGCGACGCTGCGGGTGCGGACGGTGCTCGCCGAGGGCGGGCGCGGCGAGTCGCCCGTGGGCGGGCCGGGGCGCGACTGGCGCCGGGCCGCGCTCGAGCGGGGGATGCTGCTGTCGCGGCCGGGCCACGGCGCGATCGGCGTCCTGCAGCGCGAGCACCTGGCCGTCCCCGGGCAGATGCTGCTCCATGCGGGGCCGCCGACGGCCGGCGGGGCGTTCGGGATGCTGGCGCTCGCCGCCGACGCCATCGAGGCCGCCGCGGTGCTGGCCGGCGGGGACCTGCGCCGTCGTCGGCCGCGCGTGGCCGCGGTGGAGCTCACGGAGTCCCCGCCCATCGGCGCGGGGGGCGCGGACCTCGCCCTGGCGGTGCTGGCGCGGGCGTGGGAGGCGGCGGAGGTCCCCGACGTGATCGAGTTCGGCGGTGAGGGCGTGTCCCGTCTGCCGATGAGCGAGCGTGTGGGGGCCGCGTGGTTGCTCGCGGAGGCCGGAGTGCCGTCGCTGTTTCCCTCCGACGAGATGACGCGCGCCGCGCTGGCGGCGCTGGGGCGCGAGCACGACTGGCGGAGGCTGGAGGCGGTCGCCGACGGTCCCGCGACCTGGAGCGTCTCGCTGGCCTCGCTCGAGCCGGCGCTGGCGCCGATCGCGCCTGCGGCGGGCGGGTGTGCGGTGCCGGCGGCGCCACGGGCGCTGCGCGCGGAGGTGGGGCGCCCGGTCGAGCGCGTGCTCGTCGGGCCGGCGGCCACGCTCGAGGACCTCGCGCGGCTGGCCGCGCGCCTGAGCGGCCGTCGGATCGCCGCCGGCACGGAGGGCGTGGTGGCGGCGGGCAGCCGGGCGATGCTGGATCGGGCGGTGGCGGCGGGGATCGTCGCGACGCTGCTCGAGGCGGGGCTGCGCGTGGTCGAGGGAGAGGCGGCGCCGCCCGGCTCGGGCAGCGGGAGCGGCCTGGCCTGCGGTGTGTCGCCGTCGCTGCTGGGGGGGGCGCGCGGGGACTGGCGGCTGGGTGGGATCGAGGCCGCGGCGGCCGCGATGCTCGCCGGCGCGCTGGCGATGCCGGTGGAGGGCGGTGGGACGTTGCCCGAGCCGGTGCCGGTCGTGAGCGTGGAGCCGTGGTGGCCCCCGGTGGTGGACGCGGCCGCGGTCGGGCGGGGAGCGCCGGCGGAAGCGGCGTGGCCGGCGCGGGGCGAGGTGCTGGCGGTGCTGGGCGACGATGCGGCGGCGGACACGGTGTTGCCACCGGGGGCCCGTCTCGAGGAGGCGCGCGGCCGGCTGCACGCGATGGCGGGTGGTCTGCTGGCGGGGATCGAGCCGGACTTCGCGGAACGGGCGCGTCGCCGGGGGGGCGGCTGGCTCGTGGCGGGACGCGGCTTCCTGGCCGGATCGGCGGCGGCCGCGGCGGTGTGTCTGGCGGAGGCCGGCGTCTGGGGTATCCTAGCCCGCTCGTACGCGCCGGGGTCGGCGTGCACGCTGGTGCATGCGGGCGTGATCCCGTTCGTGGTCGGCGGCGAGGCGCCGCGAAGGGGTGACGAGGTGGAGGTGGCCGGGTTGCCGCACGCCCTGCTGCCGGGGCATCCGGTGGCCGGGCGGAACCTGACGAGCGGGGTGGCCCTGAGCCTGGGACACGACCTGTCGGCACGCGAGGTCGCGATCCTGCGCCGCGGCGGACTGGTGAGTGCGGCGTGGGCAGGGGGGGAGGAGAGAGGGACGACATGCTGATCGATCAGGCACGCATCCACGTCATCGCCGGAGCCGGCGGGGACGGTTGCGTGAGCTTTCGTCGCGAGAAGTACGTGCCCAAGGGCGGGCCCGACGGCGGCGACGGTGGCCGCGGCGGAAGCGTCGTGCTCGAGGTGGACGCTCACGTGCGCACGTTGCTTGACTGCCGGGAACAGCCCCGCTACCGTGCCGATTCGGGTCGTCCCGGCTCGGGAAACCGGCGTTCGGGCCGGGACGGACGGGATCTCGTGGTGCGCGTACCGGCGGGAACGGTGGTGCGCGACCCGGAGAGCGGCGAGGTCGTCGCGGACCTGGTCCGCGCGGGCGAGCGTTTCGATGCCGCGCGCGGTGGCGGTGGCGGACGCGGCAACGCGCGCTTCGCCACGCCGACGCACCAGGCGCCGCGGCGGGCCGATCCCGGCCGCGCGGGCGAGGAGCGCTGGCTCGATCTCGAGCTCAAGCTCATCGCCGACGTGGGCTTCGTGGGCCTGCCCAATGCGGGCAAGTCCACGCTGCTCTCGCGGGTGACGCGGGCGCGCCCCCGGATCGCGCCGTATCCGTTCACGACGCTGGAGCCCCATCTGGGGATCGTGGCGCTGGACGAGGAGCGCCAGTTCGTCGCGGCGGACCTGCCGGGACTCATCGCCGGAGCGCACGAGGGCCGCGGGCTCGGCCACCAGTTCCTGCGCCACGTGGAGCGCACGCGCGTGTTGCTGTTCCTGGTGGAGGCGGGTTCCGAGGCTCCCGCGCACGACCTCGAGGTGCTGGAGCGGGAGGTGGCGTTGCACGGTCCGGCCCTGCTGGAGAAGCCGCGGCTCGTGGTGATCACGAAGGGCGACCTGGTGGCGCCCGAGGAGCGGGCGGGCACGCCGGCGCGGCTCGGGCTGCCGCGGGCCCGGCTGATCAGC